>JAIKZC010000284.1 GCA_024682575.1 Lachnospiraceae bacterium
GGAAAGGAAAAAGCTAAAAAGGCTGAGGCAGCAGCGGGTAAGGCTGCAGGAAATCCTCTTGATGAGTTGGAAGAGCCTGCTAAGGAGAAAAAGATTAATTTGGGTGCATTGTTCAAAAAAGGAAAAGTTGCAGCAAAAAAAAGGAAAGAAAGAGTAAATCGTTTATTTGGAGTAGATCCGGTTCAATATCAAGCAGAAAAGAAAGCTAAAGAGGCTAAAAAGTTAAAGAATCTGTTTGGAGTGAATCCGGCTGAATATCAAGCAGAGAAAAAGGCTAAAGAGGCCAAAAGGTTAAAAAATCTGTTTGGAGAAGATCCTAAGGAATATCTGGCTAGAAGAAAGAAGGCCAAGAAAGATGATATAGAGCTTGATGATTTATGATAAACTGCCCGGGGACTGATGATCATATGAGGAGACGGTAAAATGGCTCGAAAAGAAAAGAAAAGAAAAGGAATGATCAGAAAACGGTTTTTCTTGCTGTTTGCCGTCTTCTCGATTATTTTAACTATTTTATTCAGTTTCATAATCTACATTGTATGCAGCGGAGTTATAATAAGAGATTATGGAAGGATCGAGGAGGTTATAGTTAATAAAACTGCGGAAACAATTTCTGAAGATTATGCAGATATAATTAAAAACCCGGAAAAGAGTTCAGAGAAAGATATAAACAAGTTAAATCAGTACATGACAAAATCCCTGGAAACGTTAGATGCCGGGGTAGTTGCAGTTTATACTCTGGACGCAAGCAACAATGCGAATTTACTTACATTTGTCGGAGAAGGTATGCTGCCGAAAGGTGATATCTTTTCTGAGGAACTTTATGATACTTTTATATGGGTATCTGACAGCAGAGTACTTGAAGATGTATATATCGAAAATTATTACAGTGTTAAATCTGTATCAGAGAATAATAACGAAAGTGAAGATAAAGATGGTGTTTACAGTCTGATATATTTTCATTCGGTATATGCAATTATCATGGATTCAGATGGAGTTACTCCTATAGGTGTCTGCTTTATTGACAATTCCGAAATAATGATCGAGGATTGTTTTTCGTTTTTCTTAGTAATATTGATTTCGGCAGGAATATTTATCTCGGTGCTTTCACTTATACTGTCAATAATAGCAAGCAATATGTTCATACGACCTATTGGACAGCTTACAAAGCAGGTAACTGATTACAGTCTTTCAAATTTTGAAAATAAATTTGAAGGGAAGATCAAAAGCGGTGATGAGATAGAAATCCTTCAGGAAACCTTTATCAGATTGTCGGAAAAACTTCAGGAGGCAACTAAAAACCGGGTTGAGGAAGCGGCGGAAAATGAGAAAGAATTAACCCAGTATAATGTATATAAAGAATTGAAGGAAGTGCTTACACCGCTCAAATTCAACCTTCCGCCTGAGAGTTTTATAGAAATGAGCAATATAGATATTATTACAACAAAAGCGGAAGCTGATTGCTGCAACTACTTTATCAGAGAAGATGGCAAAGTGGTTTTCATAGCTGCATCGTCAAATGAACTTGGAATCATGGCAACTATGTATATGCTTATAGCGGTTGCGATCATCAGAAGTTATATCCGTACAGAGCTTGATTTTGAGAAGAGCGTAACTGAAATAAACAGGCAGATATACAGAAATCTTTCGAGCAGTCATTCCATCGATGTTTTCTTTGGAATGATAGATTCGGATACCAGCAGTTTATATACCATAAACTGCGGATCGAGTCCTGCAATCTATTCGGATATCAGGCATAATGTTTCGCATATAACCGGAAGAATCTATGATGCTCTGGGCATGACAGAAAACGTTAATTACAAAGCCGATGTCATGAAGATAACAGAAGGCGATGTAATCTATGTAACCAATGGTAAGTTTGACAGGAGCAAAAACATTCACGGGAAGATTTTTGATATCTACAATATTTCGGACATACTTACCGATGTTCACAACAGGGAATTAAATGAAAAAGAGATACTCTATAAGATAGAGGCTGACATTATACAATTCCTCAAGGGGGCAAGGCTGGAAAATGAAGTCCTGATGCTGGCGGTAAGCTATCATAAGCCGGATAAAAAGCTTGCAGAAAAAACTCTGAGACCGGATATGAACAATGTTGGCAGACTTAAGGAGTTCATAAAGCTTCAGCTCGATCAGAATGAGATCCATCCGAAGGTCAATGCCCTGTTAATGGTCATAACGGAAGAATTATTCGGCATATTCTGCAATAATACCGCAGGCGGAAAGATAAAGACTATCTGTGATATAGATGAAAATAAGTATCTTAAACTTGATATGTCTGCAAGGATATTCGGAGATGAAAATATATTTGATGAATCGAATAATGAAGCTGTACATTTTGTAAAGAGTCATGCTGACAGATTTGAAATGGAGAATGATGGACGCCATATTATAGTAAAATTTGAAAAACAGCTATAAATATACAAAAGTTTATAATCCGTTTATTGTTAAACCAAGTTTTTTGTGGTATAAATGTATATGGATTGTGAAAAATACATCATAGTTGAATGGCAATGCCGTTTTTTGAAGAAAGATGTATTTTTTACCTACGGCAGTTAGGCAAGTTTAGGATAGCTGTAAACTAATTAAAATTAAGAAAAGAGGTTTAATTCTATGGCAAACATTGATTTATCTCAGTATGGCATTACCGGAACAACAGAGATCGTTTACAACCCTTCTTATGAAGAGCTCTACAAGGCAGAGATGGATCCGTCTCTTGAAGGCTTTGACAAGGGTGTTGAGACAGAGCTTGGTGCGGTTAATGTAATGACAGGTATCTATACAGGTCGTTCACCTAAGGATAAGTTCATCGTTATGGATGAGAATTCCAAGGATACAGTATGGTGGACAACTGATGAGTATAAGAACGACAACCATCCTGCATCAGAGGAGACATGGGCTGCTGTTAAGGAAATCGCACAGAAAGAGCTTTGCAATAAGAAGCTTTATGTAGTAGATGCATTCTGCGGTGCTAACGAAGATACACGTATGGCTGTACGTTTCATCATGGAAGTAGCATGGCAGGCACACTTCATCAGAAATATGTTTATTAAGCCTACAGCAGAGGAAGAGGCTAAGTTCAAGCCTGATTTCGTCGTTTACAACGCTTCCAAGGCTAAGGTTGAGAATTACAAAGAGCTCGGCCTTAACTCTGAGACAGCTGTAGTATTCAATATCTCAAGCCGTGAGCAGGTTATCATCAACACATGGTACGGCGGAGAAATGAAGAAGGGTATGTTCTCAATGATGAACTATTACCTTCCTCTTAAGGGCATCGCAGCAATGCACTGCTCAGCAAATACAGATATGGAAGGCAAAAACACAGCAATCTTCTTCGGTCTTTCGGGAACAGGTAAGACAACCCTTTCTACAGATCCTAAGAGACTTCTCATCGGTGATGATGAGCACGGCTGGGATGACAAGGGTGTATTCAACTTCGAGGGCGGCTGCTATGCTAAGGTTATCAACCTTGACAAGGATTCTGAGCCTGATATCTACAACGCTATCAAGAGAAACGCTCTTCTTGAGAACGTAACTGTAGCTGCAGACGGCAAGATCGACTTCGCTGATAAGTCTGTTACAGAGAATACACGTGTATCTTATCCTATAGATCACATTCAGAATATCGTACGTCCTGTATCTTCAGCTCCGGAAGCTAAGAATGTTATCTTCCTTTCAGCTGATGCATTCGGAGTACTTCCTCCTGTATCTATCCTTACACCGGAGCAGACACAGTACTACTTCCTTTCAGGCTTCACAGCTAAGCTTGCAGGAACAGAGAGAGGAATCACAGAGCCTACACCTACATTCTCAGCTTGCTTTGGTCAGGCATTCCTTGAGCTTCATCCTACAAAGTACGCTCAGGAGCTCGTTAAGAGAATGAAGGTCAGCGGTGCTAAGGCATACCTTGTTAACACAGGTTGGAACGGCACAGGCAAGCGTATCTCCATTAAGGATACCCGTGGTATCATCGACGCTATCCTTTCAGGTGACGTATTAAAGGCACCTACAAAGAAGATCCCGCTCTTCGACTTCGAAGTTCCTACAGAGCTTCCCGGTGTTGACAGCGGCATCCTTGATCCTCGTGATACATATGCTGATGCTTCTGAGTGGGAAGCTAAGGCTAAGGATCTCGCAGGCAGATTCATCAAGAACTTCAGCAAGTATGAAGGCAATGAAGCTGGTAAGGCACTTGTTGCAGCAGGCCCGAAGCTTTGATTTTGAGCTGAATAATTTTATAACGAATTCAGAAGGAGCATCCTCTTATGGGGGTGCTCCTTTTTGCATATAATAAAAAACATCAATAAAATGTTAAAATTGTCCCTATTAATTGATTAATATTTGTGATAACATACTTTTAGTCAACTAATTTGATGTAAATAAATGATTAAAATTGGTCAATTAATCTTATAATAAGAGGAAAGAGGTTGGGACATGTATAATCCGGAAAAGTATCAGATACCATATTTTATGCCGAAGAAGCCTACATATAACTGGATAAAGCAGGATCATATCACTAAAGCGCCGATATGGTGCAGTGTTGATCTTCGTGATGGTAACCAGGCGCTTATAGAGCCCATGAGCCTTGACGAAAAACTTGAGTTTTTCAGAATGCTGGTTGAGATCGGCTTTAAGGAGATCGAGATAGGTTTTCCGGCAGCTTCAGATACAGAGTACAAATTCGCAAGAACTCTTATAGAAAATAATATGATTCCACAGGATGTGACTGTTCAGGTGCTCACTCAGGCAAGAGAGCACATCATTAAGAAGACATTCGAGGCAGTAAAGGGAGCACCGAATGCGATAATCCATCTTTACAGCTCTACATCTGTGGCACAGAGGGAACAGGTATTTCATAAAGATAAAAAGGAAACAAAGAAACTCGCGGTAGAGGGAGCAAAGCTCTTAAAGAAGCTGACTGAAGAAGCTCATGGCAATTTTGCTTTTGAATATTCACCGGAAAGCTTCCCCGGAACAGAAGTTGAATACGCAATAGATGTCTGCAATGCAGTTCTTGACGTATGGAAGCCAAAGAAGGAAAACAAGGCCATCATCAATATTCCGACAACTGTGGAAAATGCAATGCCGCACGTATTTGCTACCCAGGTTGAGGCAGTAAGCAATTCCCTTAAATACCGTGATGCAGTAACACTTTCGATCCACCCTCATAATGACAGGGGAACCGGTGTTGCAACTGCAGAGATGGCAGTTCTTGCAGGTGCTGACAGAATCGAGGGAACACTTTTCGGAAACGGTGAGAGAACCGGTAACGTTGATATAGTCACACTTGCGATGAACATGTTCTCACATGGAACAGATTCAAAGCTCGATTTCAGAAATATCAGCAGGATCGGAGAGACTTACGAGAGACTTACGAGAATGAGGATCTACGAGAGACAGCCCTACGCAGGACAGCTCGTATTCACTGCTTTCTCAGGTTCACATCAGGATGCTATTTCAAAAGGATTTAAATGGCATGACGAGCACCCGGAGGAGCCGTGGTCGGTGCCTTATCTTCCTGTTGATCCTCACGATCTCGGAAGAGAGTATGACGGTGATGTTATCCGCATAAACAGCCAGTCCGGAAAGGGCGGTGTAAGCTATATCCTTCAGCACAATTTTGGAATGTCCATTCCGAAGGAAATGCAGGAAGATGTCGGATATATGATAAAGGGCGTATCGGACAAGGAGCATGCAGAGCTTTCACCCGAGAGAGTCTATCATATATTTGAGGATAAATATATAAATAACGATGGAGTATTTTCCATACCGGCCTGCCATTTCGAGCAGGTAGACGGAATCCTTGCCCGTGTGACTATTAACAGAGGCGGTAAGGAAACAATGGTTGCTGCTAACGGAAACGGACGTCTCGACGCTGTAAGCAATGCTATAAAGTCCTTCTTCAATATCAGCTATGAACTCTCGACTTACACAGAGCATGCATTGACAACAGGTTCATCCTCTAAGGCATGCACTTATGTAGGAATCTGCTGTGCAGGAAAACGTTACTGGGGTGTTGGAATTGATGAAGATATCATTAAGTCATCCATCAGCGCACTTACGATTGCAGTAAATCAGATCGACAGTATCAGAGAGACAAACCTTGACAAGGATCAGAGAATAACCGAGATCATTAATTTTATTCAGGAAAAGTATCTTTCTGTAACACTTGATGATCTTTCAAGGGAATTCTATCTTTCAAAACCGTATCTTTCCAAATATATTAAGGAAAAGTCCGGCGAGACCTTCAGTGAAAATGTCCAGAAGATCAGGCTTAAAAAAGCCTGCACACTTCTCAAAAACGGAAATATGAAGGTTGAAAAGGTAGCAGAAAATGTTGGATACCCGAGCGTAGAACACTTTAATCGCCAGTTCAAAAAGCGTTACGGTATGACACCGGTACAATACAGAAATTCATCTAAATAATTCAGATAAAAACTCCTTTCTTCTAAAAATCCCCGATAGTTGGATGACTGTCGGGGATTTTTATTTGACTTGTGACGGGATTAAAGCTTATTGATAGAAATTGTGCAAATATTAGTACTAAAATATACATATCGACAGATTGTATTATATTTTGACCAACGAAAAACGTGCATTATGCCGAAAGTATTAAATTTAGAGCGTATATTTTGTATATTTTTGCAAATTGTTATGCTATAATTATTTTCAGATAACGACAAGCACTCTTGTGAGGTACGGGGATGGAAACTAATATTTTACTTGAGAACGGCACAAATGAGCTCGAAATATTGGAATTTAAGTTGGACGAAGATTCTTACGGCATAAATGTCGCAAAGATAAAGGAGATCATAACTTATCAGCCTGTGACTCCTGTGCCAAATTCACATCCGAGCATAGAAGGAATATTTATGCCGCGTGATACCATGATAACAGCTATTAACCTTAAGAACTGCCTGCAGCGCGGAAGCCAGGAAGGCGGAGGGCTTTTTATAATCACAAACTTTAACAAGCTCGACATTGCATTCCATGTTGATTCCGTAGTAGGTATTCACAGAGTATCCTGGGGCGATATCATTAAGCCTGATGCTACAGTGAATACGGTAGAAAGCGGAGTTTCAACAGGTATAGTCAAGTTTGACAACAGGCTGGTCATTATTCTTGACTTTGAGAAGATCGTAACAGATATAAGCCCTGAGACCGGACTCAAGGTTACAGAGGTTGAAGATTTCGGACAGAGAAGAAGAAGCGATGTACCTATCGTTATGGCAGAGGATTCTGCACTTCTTAATAAGCTTATCTCTGATTCGCTTAAGAAGTCCGGATATACAAATCTTGTTAACTGCGTTAACGGTAAAGAAGCCTGGGATTTCATCAGTCAGTGCAGAGACGAAGGTACGCTTGACAAGAAAGTGGGACTGGTCATCACTGATATTGAGATGCCTATCATGGATGGACATCATCTTACCAAGCTTATAAAAACAGACGATACTACCAAGCACGTTCCGGTAATTATTTTCTCATCCCTTGTGAATGATGAAATGAGAAGGAAAGGAGAGCAGTTAGGTGCAGATGCACAGCTTTCGAAACCGGAGATAGGAAATCTCGTAAAAGAGATTGACACACTTCTGGATACTAAGGCATCACAAGCCGGATAATTAGAAGACAGAATATAAAACCCGGAATATCAATTTCCGGGTTTTATTTTTAACAGATTAATGTGAAGGAGCAAGTGCAATGTCAGACGATCCTAATCATATCATGACGCCGGAAGAAATAGAAGCACTGCTTGCTCAAGTTCCGGAAACTAAGGTAGAACCGGTCACAGACGAGGATTTGCATCTCGATGAAGAGCCGCTTGCTATGGACAGAGCTGCAGAAAATAAGGAAATTATAGCTGAGGCTGACCCCGCAGATGCCGGAGTGAGTCCTGTTTCTGATGATCCAAATCATATCATGACACCAGAAGAAATAGCGGCACTTATAAATGGCGGAGCGGTTGCTGAGCCCGAACCAGAGCCAGAGCCAGAGCCTGAACCGGAGCCGGAGCCTGAACCAGAGCCCGAACCAGAGCCAGAGCCGGAGCCGGAGACCGAACCGGAACCTGAACCGGAACCAGAACTGGAACTCGAGCCAGAACCTGAACCAGAGCCGGAGCCTGAACCCGAACCGGAACCGGAAGCAGAAGCAGAGCCTGAACCTGAGCCGGAGCCTGAACCCGAACCAGAGCCGGAACTTGAAGTCATGCCGGATTTTGAGGCAGAGCCGGAGCCTGAACCAGAACCTGCTCCGGAGCCGGCAGCAGAAGCTGCAGCAGCTTCGGGGGATGAAATGTCGGCAGATGAAATAGCGGATCTTTTAGATTCGATACCTGAGCTTGCAGACAGTCCGGAAGAAAAAACTGAGCCGGAGGCAGAAGCAGAGCCTTCACCGGCGGCTGAAGCGGCTATGGAAATAGCATCTGATGACATCGATATGGGAGTTGGAGACCTTGATCTGTCAGTTGACAGCGAGGATAAGGATGTTACAGATATCATCGACAGCATGGGAGCTGATGATGAACTTTCTGAAATAAATGACCTGTTAAAACAGAGCGACAGCAATTCAATGGCTGATGATGATGTGCTTGCACTTTTGGACAGCATAGAAGGAGACGGATCTGAAGCAGCTGGCGGAGAAGACAGCGGCGGATCAGATGAAAGCTCTGAAGCTGCAGCAGATGCCGGAGATGGAGACGAGGCAGCCGGGGAAGAGACCGAGAAAAAGGGACTTTTCGGAAAGAAAAAGAAGAAAGAAAAGGATGATAAAAAGGATGGTGCTGAAAAAGCTCCTAAAAAAGGCGGCATAATCCAGAAAATAATCAGTCTTTTCTTTGATGAGGATGAACCTGAGGAAGATGATGACGGAGCGAGTGAAGCTACCAAGGAAAACCGCAAGGTCATCAAGGAAGCAGAAGAGAACGACAAGCAGAAAAAGAAAAAGAAGAAAGAAAAGAAACCCAAGGAAAAGAAAGAAAAGCCGCCGAAAGAGAAGAAGCCCAAAAAGCCTAAAGCTCCGAAGCCGCCAAAACCGGAGGAACCGCCGGGAAAGAAGATCGCGAAAAAGAAGATCTTTGCAGTTGTACTTTTCTTTGGATCACTGCTCGCCATGATCCTTGTCTGTCTCGCAGTATTTCCTAAGACAACCTACATTAATCTCGGAAAATCGCTTTACAAGGATGGCAATTATGAAGCGGCTTACGAGACGCTGGCAGGAATAGATGGACTTGATGATGAAACTTCATTGATCTATACAAATTCGGCAATGATAATGAGACTTGACCGTAAGTATGATTCTTATGTGGATTATATGGACAGGGATAAGGCTCTCGAGGGACTTGATTCACTTATCCAGGGAGTTGCACTTTATAATTATCTTCTTCCGGATGCCGAAGCAAACGGAATTTCTGAGCAGCTTAGCTCAGAGTACAATGAGATAATTACCGCACTCTCAGATAATTTTGGAGTTAGTGAAGAAAATGCCAATGAGCTTTTGAATATATCAGATAAGGTTGAGTATACATTGGCTCTTATGGATATCACGAATCCTGACTGGAAGAGCGAAGTTGCAAAGCAGATCGATGAAGAGACCTATGAGGCTGTGCTGGAAGCCGAGAAGAAGAAGCGTAAGGAAGAAAGGGCAGAAGCGAAAGCTGAAGAACTTCCGTTCAAATATACGCCGGATGCCGACGCCTTCAGCAGCGGAGATGATGCTGAGACGGCCGATGATTCTGAAAATACAGAGGCTGAAGCAGGACAGGAAAATC
>JAIKZC010000311.1 GCA_024682575.1 Lachnospiraceae bacterium
TGGAGAGCTGAAATGAAGTTCTCTGAAAGTGTTGAGGACTTTTCCTACTACGAGACAGAAGTCTGGGTGGGAGAGGAGCCATTAAGATACCATTTTGAAGTTAAGGTGGGCAGGATCATTGCGGCTTATGATATGAACGGCGTTGTTAAGGTGAGCGAGGCAAATCATCCCTTTGTGATCAACCCGCAGATATCAACTCCGGACTGGAGCAAGGGTGCGGTCATGTATCAGATCTTTACCGACAGGTTTTTTAACGGAGATGCAGCTAATGATGTTACAGACAGGGAATACCACTATATAAGCGGTTATTCAAAGGCAATGCCGGACTGGAATGCTCCGCTGAATGCCATGGATGTAGGTGAATTTTATGGCGGAGATCTTGCCGGAGTAATACAGAAACTTCCATACCTGCAGGAATTGGGAGTGGAAGTTATTTATTTTAATCCGCTTTTTGTATCACCTTCAAGCCATAAATATGACTGTCAGGATTATGATTATATTGATCCGCATTTCGGAAGGATAGTTTGCGATAATATATCACGGATGTCGGACGGAGATACGGACAATAAAAATGCTGCAAGATATATTGCGAGAACTACGGACAGAAGAAATCTGGAGGAGAGCAATGCTCTTTTTGCAGAATTGGTTGAGAAAGCTCATGATATGGGAATCAGGGTCATAATGGACGGCGTTTTTAACCACTGCGGTTCGTTTAACAAATGGCTCGACAGAGAATGTATTTACGAGGGGCAGAGCGGCTATGAGCCAGGAGCCTATGTTTCAGCAGACAGTCCCTACAGAAGTTTTTTCAGATTTGGAAAAGAGGACTGGCCCTATAATGTAAATTATGACGGATGGTGGGGACATGATACCCTGCCGAAGTTAAATTACGAGGGCTCGCCGAAGCTTTATGATTATATAATGAAAATTGCCGCCAAATGGGTTTCTCCGCCTTATAATGCAGACGGATGGAGACTTGATGTGGCAGCGGATCTGGGATATTCTGCAGAATTTAACCATAAATTCTGGAAGGATTTCAGGAAGTCCGTAAAAGAGGCAAATCCGGATGCAGTGATCATTGCTGAGCATTACGGAGATCCTTCGGCATGGCTGAATGGCGATGAGTGGGATACTGTAATGAATTACGATGCCTTTATGGAGCCTGTATCCTGGTTTCTGACCGGGATGCAGAAGCACAGTGATGAGTACCGGGAAGACCTTTTGAATAACACAGAGGGCTTCTGGGGCGCAATGAGAGAGCATTCATCGCATTTCAGCATGGGTGAGCTGATGTGTGCCATGAATGAGCTTTCCAATCATGATCATTCGCGATTTTTGACCAGAACAAATAAAAAGGTCGGGCGTCTGGACAGTCTTGGCTCAGATGCGGCATCTGAGGGAATTGATAAGGCAGTCATGAGAGAGGCTGTAATGCTGCAAATGACCTGGTTCGGTGCACCAACCATATATTATGGTGATGAAGCGGGTCTTTGTGGATTTACAGATCCGGATAACCGGAGAACTTATCCCTGGGGCGAAGAGGATAACGAACTTATAGACTTCCACAGGGCATGTATCCGACTAAGGAATGAAAATCCGGAGCTTAGATACGGAAGCTTAAAAAAAATTGAGAGCCCTGACGGAGTGCTTGCATATGCGCGATTTACCCGTTATGAAAAGAGTATAATAATCATAAATAACAATGATTATGAAAAGAAGCTTAATTTCCGGGTGCTTGATGCGGGAATAGCGAGAGAGTGCATGCTGAAAAGAACGCTTTTAACCTATGACACAGGCTATACCACTGAGCCGTTCTTCTATGAAGTGAGACGTGGCAGGCTTGAGATCGGAATGGGAAAAAAATCTGCGATAATATTGCAGAGGCATATTCCAAATTGAATAATTAGCCTTGGGGAAATGACCCTTGGGGACGTAGTTATAGGTTCATTTTGAAACAAAATGAACCTATAACTACGTCCCCAAGGGTCATTTCATACCTATACTACGTCCCCAAGGGTCATTTCCCCAAGGGTCATTTCAAATACAGATTTCCTGGCATATTTTTCCGGTTCAATCGTATATATATTTGAGAAGTGATTACAGATTAATAATCTTATAAAGAAGAATTTATCAGGAATAGTATTGCTAAGGAGGAATCTACGATGTCTAAATTAAGTGAAGAGGAGTTTATAAAGTATACAAATGAATTAATGAAAAGAATTTCGGGCGTACAAGATAGGCTTAATTATAATAATTATTATGAAGATCTTGCAGCCTATCTTGTTTACAATACTGAGTGGAGAAATATTATTTTCAATAATATAGACCCCGTCGGTTTGGATATTCTGGAAAAAAAGGTTAATGAACTGCTGAATTCGGAGGAGTTTAAGGACAAATTTAAGAAAAATCCTAAAAAAGTTAAACAGTACTTGGATGATCCTAAATCAGTTAATTTTAAATACATCCATCCAACGGTTGAATCAGCAAAAAAACGAATCACCGTAGAAAATTTATCTAAAAAAATTAACAAAAGTAAAGTAAAAGTTAATAAAAATCAAAATGATATAGATTTTTCTAATGCATGTAATGTTCTCTGGAATAAAATTCCATCTCTTGAATCAAAAGAAAAAAAGGCAGATTATATTAAAGATATTTTCTTTATGATCGAAAGCAGAAATTCTCTTATTGAGGAGGAAAATTCACATCCTAGCATGGATGAAATTAAAAACAATAAGAATGTTTTTATTGTTGATGAAGATATTAAGGAACTTAGCAAAGCTAATATCGACGAGCTGGTTTCAAAGTATAAAACGCCGGAAAATTTATATCAGGAATATCAGAAACATGGTCCGGATTACTTTTTGCCTGAAACTACAATTGAGCTTCAGGGTAATACAAATGCAAAGAAAGCCATCGAGGATATACAGCGAGAGATAAAGAGATTACCTGCAAATACATTGGAGGGTAATATCGAGGGCAAGAATAAACTGATAGATAATGTAAAAAATATTCTTGCAATACGCATTGGTGTCAATTCTGTCCTTGGAAAGGGTTCTTCACTTGATAAGACCAGAGATGGTAATAGTGAAGCTAAGATTTTGAATGATCTGAATAAAAATAAGCTATTTACAGACTGGATTGAAAAAAAAGTCAGCTATAAGGATCTTCGTAAATTTGCAGCAAGCGGACATGGTGGACAGATAGAGAAAGAATTTACTAAATACCTCTGTACAATAAAAACAATTCCGGATGATATACCAGAGCGTTTCATGCCTACTGCCAAGGAGCGTATCGAAGGTCTGCAGAAAAATCTCAAAGAGGCAATGAAGGCTGGTGAAGCTAAAAAGATCACTCAATTTATGAAGGAGATAATTGCAACACGCAAGGCTGTAAATGCTAAGCGGGGGGGAGACGGTCTGAAGGGAAGAATTAATAAGGATCTTTTTAAGAATGCAATGAATGACAATGAATTAAACGAAGACATTGTAAAACTTGTAAATGATTATACAGGAACTAATGTAAAGAAAAGAAATGATGCTCAGGCAACTATAATGAAAGCAATAGAAGGACACGGCGGAAGGTTCATGAGCAAGCTTGAGGAAATGCACAGCGAGAAAAAAATTACCCAGGCACCGACTATGTAAAATTCACAAAAGCTTTGTCAAAAAAGATGACTTTACAATTGACAGGGAAAAATGAAATAAAAATAAGAAAAGCGGTGGGGAGCATGTGAAATGTTCCCCACCGCTTTATTTTAGAAAATAAAACACCGGGAACCTGGTATAGCTATAAAAATGAGAGTTTTAATATTTATAGAGTAAATCTATTAAGCAGCATATCCTTTAATGCCAGTAATTCTCCGAGATCATCAAAACTATCCTCGGGTGTATAGAAAAGACCTGCTGCATATCTTGTAACAGCAGCAAACATCAGATGAAGAGTTGTGGAAAAGATTGTCTCTTCCGGGATTTCAGTCCTGAGAGATTTATCCTCTTTAGCTTTCATATATATCAGATGAAATTGTTTTCTGAGATTTTCTATAACGGTATGGTATGGTTTGAGCGTTTCTTCATCAATATGTTCAGATTGTATATAGATCTCAAAAAAGTGATTAAACCTTAGAAGATCTTTGTGATTTTTATAAAGTTCTATAAAAGAATCAATATAAAAATCAAAAATCTGAGCAGCAGTCATTCCCTCGAAGTTGACATTTGGTCTGCGTTTTTGATTTTCTTCGTAGAATTGTGCCCATCGCCAACCGGCTACAGCAACTACAAACCCCGGTTTTTTCTTAAAATAGCGGTAAAGCGTTGCTACACCATAATTACTGGCATTAGCAACATCGTTAAGTGTGACATCCTCTATATTTCGTTCTGAAAAGAGCTTGAATCCCGCTTCCAGGAAGTCTATTCTTTTAACTTCTTTATATGGGGCAAGTTTAGCCTTTCCTATCATTGGAGTTTTCCTCACTATCATAATAAATTTATTAATTCCCTATTATGCGATTAATTTTATAATTTATGATTATTGCTGTCAAATATTGATTGGCTTTGTTTTGTGAAATCATTCGTTCATTTTTACAAAATAGTGGGACAGAAGAAATGACAAAAATATTCCACAAAATCTGCTAAATCTTCACTATTTTGTATTGATTTTGGTGCGTCATAATATACATCAGGATCAAGTTATGCCAAGTATTGCATTAAATTTTCTACTGAAATATGATAAAACCCTGCAAGCTTAAATAATACTTAATGATTTGGCGTACGTATACCCTGTTCATAATTTGCATAAGTTTGTCTAACGACTTCAAGCGCAGCAGCCACATCTTCCTGCTTATATGAATTGGCAATTCTAAGTTCTTCTAATTTTTGAGCTAATTTTGGATATTTTATTGTCTTCATTGTATTTCCTTTCTCTCTGTATAGAAATTAATATTTTAAGAAGATCAAATAAAACATAATGTGGTAGTTATATTATATTGATGTTAATATATATATGGGGTATTTCACAATAATGACACATTTTGAAGCATATCTTAAAGAAAGGGGCGTATAACATGAGAACTCTGCATTATTCGTTTGAAATTAAAACTATCAAGCGGAAAAAAGTTCTGAACAAAAAACTTACTTATTGGGAATATGACTTTGAATGCATTGAGCTTATAAGAGAAAACGTTTATGAAAAATTTAATGAGAACAAATAATATTGGAGGTAAAAATGAAAATTAAAAGAACATTTTGTCTGTATTGCTGTTGTCAGTAGTATTTACATCAGCCTGCGGACAGGCAAATAATGTTAATAATGATCCTGCAACTGTTAATGTGAGTGAAACTGCTTCTGAGGCGACGGACGCAGCAGCAGATGCGACAGAGGAAAGGAAGATCATCTATTCTGCACGATGAAAGAACCTGATTCTCTTAAGATAGTTAATGTCGCTTCAGCTGAAGAAGCAGAGGAAGCTTCCTACGTGGGAAGTGCAGGAATAGATGAATATGCAGATGCAGCATCGGCAAAGAATTTTTCAATTCCTTGTAAATTATATGTATTTGACGGAAACGGTGAGATTCTGAGTGAGGATCAGGTAACAGCCGATGGCGAAGACCTGGATTGTGAAATCACGGATGTAAGCACTGAAGAAGATGGAGATAATACGAAGGTTTCCGTAGCTTATAAGGTCAATAAAACGATTGGGGTGACATTTAAGGATTACTATGGTGATTTCAATGGATCAGTAATAAATTCCAACATCGAGGTATATGACAGCGTTAACGGCAGCAGTGTAGTTATAAATGTGGATAATACAGAATACAATGATGGTTGGACTGACTGGAAGGACGATAGTCATATTGACTATATAGTGGACTACACCTATAAGGCAGGGTTCACAGTGCCGACAGAGAGACTGGAAACTACTGTCATTAATTTCGGAGACAGAAAAGCTTCTGACGCTGTGCGAATTAAGCTGACGGATCTGCTGAAAGATTAAACTCGTTTATGGAAATAAAACTGTTTTGGAACGGAGGATTTTTAGAATGAAAAAATATTTGGCATTAGTTTTAGCGGGAATTATGACTTTTACTTTCAGCACAAATGCTTTTGCGGCATCAGCGCAGGCGGTTCAGAAGGTTCAGCAGGTCATACCGATGATCATCACGCCGCAGATGACAAATGCGCAAAAGGTTTATGCTGTAAACAACTATATGGTAAACAATATTACATATGATCACACATTTACAAATTATACGGCTGACTCAGCGATATTAAATGGTACAGCCGTATGTCAGGGATATGCAGAGGCATTTAAGGTATTTATGGATCAGCTTGGCATTCCCTGCACGGTTGTAACCGGATATGTGGCAGGAGATTATGATCCTGAAGACCATGCATGGAACAGAGTATTGATAGACGGGGTTTATTACGAAATTGACGTTACCTGGAATGACAGTGATAGCAGTGATACGAGTCTCTCCAATCTGTATACTCTGCTATCACATGAGGAAATGGAGAAATGGCATGGTGTTACAACTGATCCGCTGACTGGCGAGAAATTGTATTATACAAAGGAATATGTAGGAGATATGATGTCTGAAGCCATTCCGGATGAACCTGAAAATAATAATGTTGATCTGAATGCAGCGTTTGAACATATAAAATCAGTAGCAATCAGCTATGAGGATATGCTTTCAGCGATAAATAAATAAGTGAGTCTAGGGGGACGTAGTATAAGGGTGGAATGAGCTTAGGGGACGTAGTATAGGTATCATTTTGCAACAAAATGATACCTATACTACGTCCCCTAAGCTCATTTCACCCTTATACTATGCCAGTCAAAAAGGTCATCCACCCATAACCGGGGCTTGATTCTTTTTTTCAGCGAGTCTTTTTTTCGTTACATCATTGATCCGCGCTTGGAACTTGCCGCCATGGCCTTCTAACGCTTCCCTCAGAAGTTGCTGAGCACCGATATCCCTGTTTTTATAAGCTAAATTTATAAACTTATCGATAGTAACAAAAGAAGGCTCTTTATTTTCATTAATTTTTTCCTGAAATTTATTATATTCTGCCATATCTATTTTATTATTCAGGCCGGCCCCCTTCCGTTGAACTTTCGCACAGCTACGAGCCACCATTAATTCCTTAAAGCTCTTACTGAGCTTTTCTACTGACGCCTGCGTAACATGACCGTCCATCAAAGATTTGATCTGTTTCTGCAGAGCTTCAGTTCGCTGCTTTGCGGTTGGAATGTAGCGAGGATCAATATCTTTTGGCAATGTGGGCTGCTCGCTGAGATATTTAACATACGAATCCTCTAACTTGCCGCCATGACCTCTTTTTGTTGCCAGTTTATATAAATCATTATAGGACATGCTATTAAGCCAGTTTTTAACGCTTTCATGATTGTCTAAGTAATTTCTGGCTTTTTCCTGATTCTGCAAATCTCTTTCTGTTTCAAGTGTTTTTTTATTGCCGCGGACAGATCCTACATCCATCCTTGAAGCCATAATGCTCTTTACGTAATCCTTCAGGTCATTTTTATCTTTAATTGACGGATTATTTGAGGGCAATTTTCCGATTTGTCGTTTCATTTGTTCAATGTAATTTTTTGCAGTACCAAGTTCAGGATTGATTTCTAAGTCATTTTTTGTCGGGGCTTCATTCGGGCCTTCATTTTTCAGCTCATCCTCTAAATATTCACTATTAACGTTGCCGGTATCCAGGTTATCAAGCTTTTTCAGTATGTCGTCACGTTCATCATAATCAACCGAATCTTCATCCTCAGAAATCGGTTCCTCGAAATTCGATGATTCTAAATCAACTTCATCATCGGAATAAGATAGAAAGTATTCAAGATCAAATGAATAAGGATCCTTAATAAACTTAATAATTTTATCTTTATCCTTAGGAACTTTTTTTATGAAATCATCTGATTTTTTAAGGTTTTCGATATCGTATTGCAGATTATCATCATCATCGACGGTAAAGTTCTTAATCTTAGAGTTTTTAGAGTATTCATCAAGTGCATTGCTAAGCTTGTTATATTCTGAAAGATAAACCAGATATTCAGGAAGTAGATCATATCCGGCTAAAGGGTTGTCCATTATTAACTTAAAGTCAGTTTCGACTCTTTCTCTAAGTGTGTCGATACGTTTTTTAAAATCTTGTTTAGATAATGTTAATGTTGGCATAGTAGATACTCCTTATAAATTCATAAAATAATTATCTGTGCCTTAGATATATTTCTGATTGTATATACGAAGAAGAAAAGAAAATCTGCCGGGAAAATTGTATTTTTTCTTGGCATAGTAAACCTCCTTGTGAATTCTAAAAAATTATATGTTTTGAACTGTAAATTGCAGGAATTTGCATTTACCGCGGGTTCCGTGTGATCAGTAAAACAAGCTTGCTAAGCTCGAAAGAACCTCGCTATATATTTTATATACGATTAAATACCAAAAATATGCCAAAAAAAATTTTTATATTAAGAAAATAATGAAAAAATAGAGCGGTGCCGTAGCAACGCTCATGCAAAAACAAAAATGTTTTTCGTTATATTCGGTAATACACATATCTAACACTTCCAGGCTCATTTTAGGTTCGAAATTAAAAAAAGCTGCAAACCCTGACCAGATCAGAGTTTACAGCTCTATAAGACTGCCGGCGACCGGAATCGAACCTAGGTTTGAATTAGAAAATCAAGTAGAAAGGGGAGTGCTGACCTCGCAATTTTATTTGAACCTTTTTTTGAACCTAGATGTAAAAAGAGTAAAAATGAATAAATTTGAGGTACACAGTGATGATTAATTTTAATGGTTTATCATCACTGTATTTTTTTCTAAAATTCCTATTAATTCTCATGACATATTCAAAAATAAAGTATTTGAAAAAGTGCACATAAATGCTTGCAAAATGCAAAATGGTCAAAATAATAAACATACATTGAAAATATTGTCAGAATACAAGGGGGGGGTATAATGAATTCACAAATTGGCATAACTGCCAGAGAGGTTATTTAATTGACTTAAGGGTTGAAAAAAATTTTTGGGAGGATATACCCCCCCGAGGAGAAAGGAAGGTTTTATGAAAAACAAAAAGGCAGTAGCGCTGTTGTTAACGGCCTCCATGATTTTTACAATGAATGCTAATGCATTTGCGGGTACGAAAAGTTATACGGTTACATTAGATCCCGGAACCAGTACATTTACAGGCGATGAAATAGAACAGAGCATTACGGTTCAAAGTCCAAATAAGACGTTGGAGTTTGGAACTGATTATTGGATACAGTCAGCCAATAGTGATACTGAAGCCACTGATGCCGGTACATATAATATTCGAATAGAATATAGCGATAAAGAAACTCAGGATGTAACTTGGTCGATAAATGCAGCGAATATAGCGGATACAACGGCGACTGTATCCGCTATGACGTATACAGGTTCAGAGATAAATTTAGCTGATAAGCTTAGTTTAAAATTAAATAATAATTATACATTAACTAATGATGATTATACATTAAGCGGCGTAACCAGTAAAACAAATGCAGGAAATTATACCGCAACCGCAACTGGTAAGGATAATTTTAAAGGTACAAAAGAGATAAATTGGACAATAGCGCCGGCATCTCTTGCAAATGCAGAAATTGCTTTGGAAGGTGCTGATGACAGTTATACGGGTGAATATACAGGTAAGGCTCAGAAGGTATCGATCAATTCTGTAACACTTAACGATGGTGATACTGAATTAGTAGCCGGAACAGATTATGAAATTGATGAATCAGCAAGTACATTTGAAGCAACTGATGCCGGTACATATACAATAGCTATAACCGGTCTTGGAAATTATGAAGGCAGCACAGCATCAGAGGAATGGACAATAGATGAGGCTTCAATTGAATCTGCAAAGATCAGCCTTTCATTAAAGGGTGTCAGCTATGATGGTGCAGAGCATACTACTGAGATTACAGCAGTATCATGGAACGATATTGAACTTGAAGAAGGAACTGACTATACAGTAAGTTCATCAAGTGTATTAAAAGCAACAGTTTCCGGTTCATATTTTGTATACATTAACGGAATAGGCAACTTTGAAGATTCAGCAAGGGCATCATGGTCAATTATAGGAGTAGAAGAAGGCGAGAATGGAACTCATGTAATTGATGCAGGTGATGTTGAAGAGGTTACAATTCCTTCAGAAACATGGACAAGCATAAGCGATGAAGCGTCAACCGTTGTTAAAATGGGCGAAGCTGAAATTACACTTCCAAGTAACGTAGTTTCAGATTTTGCTGCAGATGATGTTGCCTCAGTAGAAATTGTAGCTAAGTCAGAAACAAAGACTGCAGATACGGTATCTGATGATTATGCAGGAATAGGATTTGTTCCGACAACAGAAAATGTACAGATCTTTACATTTGAAATTAATCTAACAAAGGATGATGGCACTACTGAAAAATATGATTTTGATGGTAAGTATATTGATGTAGCTGCAGATATTACAGAAGATGAAATAAAGGAACTTGGAAAGGGCAAGGCTTTTGCATATTGCGTAGCAACGGATGCAGACGTTACACTTCCTGAATATGTTGGAAAGAATAGCAATGATGCCGCTGTTATGGATATGAGATTATATCATCAGTCAGAATATGCATTTACAGCAGAAATTGATGCAGCCGGAAAGGTTAGTGTAGTATTTAATGCAACAGCAGTTGATGAAGCCGGTAACTATTTGGGAGTTGAAGATTTGGAGTTTATCGATACAACAGATGATGAGATAACTCTTACAACAAATTCATCCAGTGGATTTAAGGTAACAGCACCTTATATCGTAGCTCCCGGATATCAGGCAGTTAAATGGATCTGCAGTGATGATTCGAATGAAGATGCGACAGCAGCACCGGGTTCAACATTACAGCTTGATTCAAGCCTTTATCTCAATGACGAAGATTATGAGGTAAACTACAAGGTAGTTCTTAAGGCTCTCAATACTGTTTCTTCAACAACAATTTCTGCAAATGGACATAAGATCGTAGTAAATGTACTTACTACACCGGCATATGCAGGAAGAAAGATGAAGGGTGTTGATCTTGTAGATTCAGTAAGCGTTGATGGAAAATATATTGATAAGAGCCTTGTAAAAGTAAAGACAAAGGGTAAAAAGAATGTTGGTTCTTCGGTAACAGTTACACTTAAGAGCATCAAGGGTCTTGATAAGGATACAAATAAGGCACTTAAGAATACAGCACTTCCTTCAGCAACGATCAGAGCAATTTCGGCTACAGAGACATCACTCTGGAGCAAGAAGTATAGCAAGGAAGGCCAGATGATCGTTAAGATGAAGAATGGTACACCTAAAAAGGTTTGGGCAGTTGTTCCTAAGGGATATAAACTTGATTCTACCAAGAATAGTATCAGGACAGCTAAGAAGGCTAAGATGAAGAACGGATTTACATATGATTCTTCTACCGGATATCTGACATTTGATGGAACATATGCAACAGGTACAATTAAAGTTAATATAACATCAAAGTAATTTTAAGAGTTATACATTAACTCCTCAACAATTATAAAAACCTCTCTTTCAACAGAAATCGGACGATGGCTAAAACCATCGTCCGAATTTCTTTTAAAAAGCTCTATTTTTGAAATTTTATAAAAATTAGAGCGATGCCGCAGCAACGCTCATGCAAAAACAAAAATGTTTTTAGGTCGTAATTATATTTTAATAAGTGGAAATTTATTTCTTAGCCAACATTAGTTGTTCATCCGTAGCATTGAGTAATTTTTTTGCCATTTCTTCTGTCCCACCATTTTGTAAAAATGTTCGAATGGATTGAAGTATTCCCTCTTCACGACCTTCTTCCTTGATGCCTTTTACAAAAGCTTTTTCGTTATATTCGGTAATACACATATCTAACACCTCCGCTCTGTGAGAAATCAGAAAATCTTTGAGTATGTCGTCTTCTATACAGGAATCAACAGCGCGATTAACTGCGATGGTAATATCGCTTGTTTCCTTAAAATTGTTTCTAATACGCGTTATAAGGGTCATATAATCTCTAAGGGGTTTACAATTCATCAACAATTCTGTATTTTTTCCCTCATTTAGATTATATAAAGTGGCGGTCCATTCAAATTCGCCTGTTTTATCAGGAATAATAAATGAGTCAGATAGTCTTAGTTTTTCAATAGGTTTGGCATCTGCAGTTCCGTTATAAAAAACAATATATCGAGGAGTAGGAACCTTAATTAGTTTAGAACCGTAGATATTAATCTCATTTGACTCGATATATTTACTATAAAGTTTGCCAAAATACATAAGTCCTCGTAATGGCATATTTGGGTTATATGTACTTTGTTGTTCCCATAATGATAAATAGCTGTCCAAGATGAATGCAACATCATTCTTCATTTTAATGTATATTACATCTTCAATGGTATATAATTCTAAGTCAGTAACATTATTATAGTTTGTATAATTAAGGGCATTGTAGAGGTTTAATATGTTTTCCTTAAACGACGTATTGCCAAATAATAATCTGAAAAGTCTGTCTTTGTATTGAATATTTATTTTTATATTCTTCATGTCGGCAAATCCTTTAATTTTCTAGTTTAATTATATCATCATAATTGAATAATAGAGATAAATTTTCTGTTAATTAGAATATATCGGCGAGTAAGCGGTCATTGGATTTTTTAAATCAGTTTTCCGTCATTCATTCCTTTTCGTAATTTTTTTAATGCAGTCGCTTCAATGGCGTTTGCATATTTTTCAGTCAGATGGAAGTATGCAGCTGTTTCGCTTATGGTTTTACATTGTAAAGCGCTCAGACCAAATTTGTAGGATAGGAGTCTTTGTTCTCTGTCTGATAGCAGATCCTTAAATCTGTTACCCATCTTTTGTAGCATGATATGGAGAACAGCAAGATTGCCGGTTTGATCATGCCATTCGCTATCGGTACTTATTTTCTCCGAGATAGCAAGACCATCTTCATCGGTTGAATCATCATCAAGAAATACTCTTGTAAGGCCCTTATCCAGCATAATTTTTTCAAAGGCGGATAATCCTCTGCGGCAAAGATCTGTCATAGCATTTTTAATAACAGTATAGGCGTAGGTTGAAAATTGCGTATTTCCACCATTATCTGTATTGAATGTTTGTGCAGCTCGGAGCATTGCAACTCTGCCTTCCTGGATTATATCATCGAGTTCAATTCCACCATATTTAGCATCATCTATAGCTTTAACCATTTCGTGGTTATTGGCAATTTTTACAATAAGCCCCTCATTTTCGAGAAGAAGCATTGTTTCAGCATTGAGGTCATTCTGTTTTATTTTTTCACATAGCTGACGATTTCTTTTGTCTTGTCTTAAATCATGACTATTAATTTTTTCCGTATTTTGCATAAGTTTCTATTATCTGAGTTATTGCAGGCGTATACTGTGCAATCATTTCATCTGTCATATTTGGATCTAAAGATATTCCGCTTGTAACGATCTCAACGATTTTCTTTATCTTTTCCTTTTCTGTTAGTTTGCGTCCATGCTGTATCTTTAAGGTTTCAAGCCTTATCTGATCAAGAACTTTTTTCTGGATGAGATTTCGTTCTTCGCGCTTATCATTTACTTCGGAGTCAATATCGTCTTTTATTTCTTTTAAGGCTGTCATTACAGCATTTTTGATTCTATCCAAGTCATAGTGAGTTGGAGATTCTTTTGACATACGGATCGCATTTTTTAAGGCGGTAAGCTCTTGCGTACTGGGGAGTTTATCGCTTGCCATAAGATCTTGTAGAAGCAAATAATTGAAATCTTTTATATCGTTATTAATTCGAACAGCATCGGACATAATGCCGGAGAAGTATATAGACATCATTCTTACGGCAGAGGCAAATTTATCATTGGTCAGTAATTTGTTGATGACTCGTGGATCTATTTTGCCGGAGTAAAGATTCTTTGCGGCTTCAACTGAAAGACCAAGTTCTTGAAGTTCATAATATGTTTTTTCTGGAGAATTTGTTATCCCAAGAATATAATCTGACGGCACATCATAAAATTTTGCAAGTTCAGCAAGAGCATCACTGCTTAAAGATGCAGTCCCGCTTTCAATCCTGCTATAAGTGCTTCTGCTGACGTGGATAATATCAGCTACTTCATATAGGTCAAGCTTTCTTGCTTCTCGAAGTTCACGTAGGCGTTCGCGTAGATTTCCGGGAAGATGTTCTGACATATACTGCCTCCTCACGTTTTATCAGTTTATTATAACTCATATTTGGTAAATGCCACAAATTGAAAACCGTTCATATATATCAACAAAGCTGTTGTAAATTTAGCGTGCAGATTTGAACGCAAATTGCTGAAATGCGACGGTGTTTACTTAATTCGGTGCAAGTTTTTTGCAAATTAGTGATTTCTTCATTTTTTCTCGTATTATCCAGTATAAGCATCAAAAGTTAAAAATTGATGTACATCTTAAGTATGCAGATCCATTACCGAAGGTAATGGCGCACTTCTATACCTCTTTCGAGGTATACGTGCGTTTGCTTCGCAAAGGATATGCGGCTTCGCCGGAATTGCGTCGTTGCACTCCGGGGAAGAGATGAAGGAAAAATTAATTATTCAAAACCTAAAAGGAGGAAGAAGATGGAGAAAAAACAAAGTATCATTAATGAACTGAAAACAACCGGGGAAATTTTACGAATGAGAGAGGAGGAGAAAAAAGCTGAGAAGGAGGTAGCATATGCTAAACATAGTCTGAATAAGGTTAAAAATTTAATTCAGACCGAAAAAGAGAAAGAGCGAAAAAACAGAAATCACAGGCTTATAAGCAGGGGAGCTCAGATAGAATACGTTTTTCCGGAAAGCAGAGAACTGACCCAGGATCAGTTTATTGAATTATGCAATATACTTTTGGATTCTAATGAGGTTAAGGAACGTGTTAGAAGACTGATATCTGAGATAAAAGGGGGTAAATGAGATGGCACTTTATCATTTTACAGTTACTCAGGTTAAACGCAGTAGAGGGAAAAGCAGTGTTGCATCCGCAGCATATATTGCAGGAGAGAGAATTCATGATGACTATTATGGTAAGACTTATGATTACAGGAGAAAAAGCGGTGTCCTTTTCAGTAACATATTGATCCCGGAGCATGCGCCGGAGAGGTTGAAGGATAGGGCGACGCTTTGGAACGAAGTTGAGAGTATAGAAAAACATCCGAAGGCACAGCTTTGTTATAATTTTAATTTTGCTTTACAGAATGAGCTGTCATATGAGGAAAACAAAGATATTGCAGAGAGATTTATAAGAGATAATTTCCTTGCAAAAGGAATGATCGTTGATTACGCAATTCATGATCCGGAGAAAAAGGAAGGGATGCAAAATCCACATGTTCATATGCTTATTCCAATAAGACCCTTAAATAAAGATGGTACCTGGGGAGAAAAACAGAAAAGGCAATATCTTTATGATGATAACGGAAAAGCGATATTAGATAAAAAGGGTAAACAAAAATTCAATGCAGTTCCAACAACTGACTGGGGAACGGTAGAAACGCTTGAACAATGGAGAAAAGCGTATGCAGATATTTTTAATGAAGCATTTGAGAAAAAGGGACTAGCCTGTAGAATTGACAGTCGATCATATGAGGAACAGGGTCTTGATAAACTACCAATGATCCATGAGGGACCACAGGTTCGAGCAATGGAGTTAAAGGGCATTCAGACCGAAATAGGAAATTACAATCGTAAAGTTAGAAAGGCAAATGAATTTATAGAAAAGGCTATGGGGGGATTATTGGATATCATTGACTGGATAAGAAATTTTATAAAAAAGTGCAAAGAAGAAAAAATATATATGCCGGCTCTATATCAGCTTGTTTTTGATTATTACGAAAAACGCTATGCTTTGGCGTATAGTCGGAATGGAAGGCTAAAAATCTTAAAAGCCCGAATGGAGGTTGTGAATTTTATTACAGAGAATGAAGTAGATTCCTTTGAGGGTTTGTCTCAGTATGTTAAGAATGCCTATCGGAAGTTGGATGAATTAAGGGAATGTATAAAGGGGATGGATTCTCAGATTCAGACCATAAATGAAATATTTCGTTATAAGGAAATGTATGAAGAAAACATACAATATATCAAGAGGGCGGAGTCAATGACTCATAAATTTCGAAAAGAAAAGTACAAAAATGAGCATAGTGATGAATTTAAGAAGTTTTATCTTGCCAGGAGAAAAATCAATGAGTTTTGGCATGGTGAAGAGCCTGGATGGTCAGATCTGAGAAGAAAAACCAAGGAATTGCAAATCGAAAGAGAAAAGAAAGATCTGGATTGTAAAAATTTTAAGAAAGCTGCAGACAATGCCTACAGGATTAAGCGTATCGCCGAGGATATGATGCAGGAAGCTGAGCTAAAGGAGAAGTCATATATATCAAAGAGAAGTCATAGTTATGGAAAGGAGCTGTAAAATTGAATATTTTTAAGGATGTAAAGGCAGTTGTTTCCACCAGGGAAGCAGCTGCTTTTTATGGTATTAAGATAGAGAGAAATGGGATGTGTTGCTGCCCTTTTCATAACGACAGACACCCAAGCATGAAAACTGACAAAAGATATTATTGTTTTGGGTGTGGCGAAAAAGGGGATGTAATTGATTTTGTAGCCAAGCTATTTGCTTTATCCCCTTTAGATGCAGCCAGGAAACTTGCAAAGGACTTTAACATTAATACAAAGCCCGTTAAAAGCTACCGAGAAGGAAAAAGTAATTCGGAGCTGCAGAGATCAAAAAAAGAAAAGGAACTAAAAGGAGCATTTCAGCGCTATACGCAGGATGCTCTTTTTTATTTGCACAAATACAGAGAAAAACTTCTGGAATACAAAGAAAAATATCTACCTGATTCACCGGAGGAATTGGCAGATTGCCATCCGTTGTATGAGGAGGCCGTAAATAATTTGGACAAAATCGAATGGATGATAGACGAGCTGACATTTGAAAATATTGATGAAAATATTAATTTTTTTAAGGCATATAAGGGGGATATCAATCATGTCAAAAATAGATTACGAGAACTTGTCTGATGAACAGAAAGCACAGATAGAGGCGATTATAGAGAGTAAAGAAAGTCCGGAAGAAACGGAGAGAAAAAGAATATATGAACTTCTCGAGGTTGATGAAAAGGGACGTGTGAAGCAGACTAATCACAACTGCCAGATTGTTCTTGCTAATGATCCGCTCTTTGAAGGAGCAATCCGTTTTAATGAATTCAGTGAAAAGATAGAGATCTGCAGAGAACTGGGATGGAAGAGATACAGCAAAGCTTATTGCGATAATGATCTGAATCACATAATAACTTATATGGAGTTACGTTATGGCTTGAAAAATGACAGACAGATAGACCGGGCAATAAAGATAATTGCTAATGATAACGGATACCACCCGATCAAGGAAAAGCTTTTATCTGTTAAATGGGACGGAAAAAAGAGATTAGCTGATGCACTGCATTATTTTCTCGGTGTAAAGAAAACAGAACTTGCCACGGAATCACTAAAACTCTTCATGTTAGGAGCTATAGAAAGAGTATTTAATCCGGGATGCAAGTTTGAACTTATGCTTTGTCTTGCCGGTGGGCAGGGAGCAGGGAAGTCAACTTTTTTAAGATTTCTTGCAATGGAGGATACTTATTTTACTGATGATATTAAGAAATTGGACGATGACAGGGTATTTCAGAAGTTACAGGGACATTGGATAGTGGAAATGCCCGAGATGTTAGCGATATTGAATGCAAAGCGCGTTGAAGAGACAAAATCATTTGTAAGCCGTCAGTATGATAATTATCGAACTCCCTATGAAACATATGCGATCGATCATCCAAGACAGTGTGTATTTGCAGGAACTTCGAATAATACACAGTTTTTACCGGTGGATAGATCCGGGAACAGAAGATTTCTTCCTATCGAAGTCAATATGAGGGAAGCAGAGTGTCATATACTTGAAAATGAAGCGGCTTCTCGTGCTTATATAGAGCAATTATGGGCTGAG
>JAIKZC010000342.1 GCA_024682575.1 Lachnospiraceae bacterium
GATATTGTTCTTTAATACTACTGCTGTCATGCCGGCTGATTTGAACATATTTATATACTGTCCCTGCTGTTTTTCGTCAGTTACATAGTAAATAACATGCTCTTTCTTTTCTTCCTTATTTTCGCCTTCAGCGTTCTCATCTTTCTTATCATCGACAACCTCTGCCTCGACCTTTTCGCCTGTCTCAGCATCAGTTACCTCTGCCTCTTCCGTAGGCTTTACATCAAGACACTCAGGAAGAGTAAGGAATTTATCATTGATATCCTTGAAAAGTACATAATCATTTATCTTGTCAGCGAATTTCTGGTTTCTTAAGTAACCATACTTAACGAACGGGGAAATGTCCTCCCAGTACTTCTCGTAGGTTTCCTTATCAGTCTTGCACATTCCTGAAAGCTTTTCTGCAACCTTCTTTGTGATATAATCAGAAATCTTTGTTACAAAACCATCATTCTGAAGTGCACTTCTTGAAACATTAAGCGGAAGATCAGGACAATCGATAACACCCTTGAGAAGCATCAGGAATTCTGGTATTACTTCTTTGATATTATCTGCGATAAATACCTGATTGTTGTAAAGCTTGATAACACCCTCGATAGATTCATATTCAATATTGATCTTCGGGAAGTAAAGAATACCCTTCAAATTGAAAGGATAGTCCATATTCAAATGTATCCAGAAAAGAGGCTCTCTGTAATCATGGAAAACTTTTCTGTAAAAGTCCTTGTATTCCTCATCTGTGCAGTCCTTAGGAGTCTTTGCCCAAAGAGGATGAGTATCGTTTATCGGCTTCGGAGCTTCAGGCGGAACCTCATTTCCATCCTTATCCTTAGTCGGCTTAGGCGGCTCTGCATTTACATCTGTAAGATAGATCTCTGTAGGCATGAATGCACAGTATTTATCAAGAACTTCCCTTACTGCATATTCATTACAGTATTTCAGACAGTCTTCGTTGAGATAAAGTGTTATCTCTGTACCAACCTTGCTGCGGTCGCCGTCTTTCATGTCAAATTCAGTACCGGCTCCTTCGCATTCCCAGTGAACTGCTGTAGCGCCCTCCTCGTGGGAAAGTGTATCTATTGTTACCTTATCAGCAACCATGAATGCAGAATAGAATCCGAGTCCGAAATGACCGATTATCTGGTCTGAATCTGACTTATCCTTATATTTGCTGATGAAATCAGTTGCACCTGAAAATGCGATCTGATTGATATATTTATCTACTTCCTCGGCGGTCATACCGATTCCGTTATCTATAAATTTAAGAGTTTTTGCCTTATTATCAACAATAACATCAACTCTTCCCTTTAATCCGGCACCTTCACTGCCGTCTGTCTCCTCTGCAGGTGCTGTATATTCACCGATAACTTCGAGCTTTTTAAGCTTTGTGATAGCATCACAGGCATTCGATACAAGCTCACGGATGAATATATCCTGATCAGAATACATCCATTTTTTAATTATCGGAAAGATATTTTCACTGCTTATTGAAAGACTTCCATGTTTATTTTCCATTATTATAGTGCCTCCCTATAGAGTTATTTTCGTTAAGTTTTCTCAACAAATACTATTCTAAGACCCCAAAGTTTAAAAGTCAATAAAAAATTAGCACTCTTTTAAAAAGAGTGCTAACAAATATTTTTTGAGATCATATTAAACTGTTCTTACACAATTGCGGCCATCATTCTTTGCCTTGTAAAGGGCATTATCGACCCTCTTTGAGATCGTCATTGAATCCCTGTATTTTCTGTCTTCATCGTTAATAGAAGTAACGCCAAAGCTGGCTGTCACATGAATATTTCTTGAAAAATCATGTTCCTCGATATCTTTTCTGATATTTTCAGCCAGTTTTTTTGCTTCTGAGGTATTTTCTCCGGGAAGTGTCAATATAAACTCTTCCCCTCCAAATCTTCCTACTACAGCGTTTCCCTCGCTGTTGCTCTGCTCCTCCACATGTTTTCTCAAAATATCCGCTACCTGGCGAAGAACAATATCGCCGGCATCATGACCGTATCTGTCATTGATATTTTTGAAATAATCAATATCCAGCATGATAAATGATGCATCTGACTCATTCTGAACCGCATGATAAAGGGTTTCAACTATTTTCCGCTCAAGTTCACGTCTGTTGTAGACTTTTGTGAGCTCGTCTATTATCGCATATTCTCTGAGCTTTTCATTTGCCCTTTCAAGTTCTTCCGTAGTCGCCCTGGCAAAGGTTGCAAGACGGCGCAAAATAGAAAGCTGACCGTGAAGCATGCTTTTATCAACATGTACTTCTTCCTTGTAAAGGTTTTTCTTTTCTCCTTCTCGCATGCCTACTGCAACCAGACATACATTCTGCTCTATTACTTTCTTACCGACCCTTACTATCTCGCCTCCCGAGAAAAATCCAGTGCAGTCTGCAAGCTTTTGAAACGGCTCCATTTCCTTATTTACAAAATAAGACCAGAAATGCTTTCTTGCAGCACAGGAAAAGATACTGATTACCTCCGGAGCAAATTCTCTTATCCTCTGACATGCCTTGTCTGTTTCCGCCACTATATTTTCCGGATCTGCATAGGCTATCCTGACCTTCTCTCCTTCAAAAAGATCCGAAACCATCCTGACTCCATCTGCCGCTGTTTCATTGAAAGGCTCACGAAGAAGCGTTATACCATCTCTTTTTAAGATAAGCGGAAATTCGATAACATTCAAAAAGAAATTCTCATCCATTTTTATACCGAGATAATGACTGTATACTTCTGTTGCTGTAATGTTGTCAAGCTTCTCAAGCGTTTTATTTCTTACCCTGCTAACAGCCAGTTCATGTCCGAGTGCCTGCCATCCAAGTGAATACTGAAGGTCAATATTCAGCTCTGAGCCATAATAAAAAACTACGGTTACAGCATCTCTGATAACAGACCCTTCATCTGAGAAGGAAAAGCCAAATTCATCATCCATGCTGTGTCCCTTGGATGCTCCGCCAAAAATCTTCACGCTCTCGTCCAGCTCTTCAAGTGCCAGCAAAAGTTTATGATGATATGCCAGTCCCTTGACAATAAGAAGCTCTATTCCCTTAAGATCATCTGCCTCACTGTCTTTTATTATTTTCTTAGCTGTTTCCTCTTCTCCATCCAGCGGGAGAGCATAATTCTTCACCTTTACCCTTGTTGTCTCAAATACCCAGGCGGTTACAACCATCTCCGGGTCCGTAAGGTGCCCTTCAAATATTTCACCATTTGAAAGACATCCCACAATATGCGATCCTATATATTTTTCTTTTAAATAATCTCTTAAGCTCAGTATTTTCTCTTCATCATTTATCCCGGTGTAAATATGGAATAAAAGGGCTGATCTTTCATGGCTGTTCAGATATTCTGTTAATTCCCCGAATTGTTCTTCGAGTTTATTCAAGTCAAATACTTCAAACTGAAACTGCTTCATTAGTGATAAAATTCCTTTCGCACAGCAAATCTCCCTTAAAGCTGTGCCTGTCTCCAAACCTTAAATTTCAAACCTGATCATTTTCTCATATTTATATAACATAAGCGTGTACAAAAAGTGAACATCGTATACACAATAAAAGGTATGCACTGAAGGAGTATCCTGTTTCCTGAGTCACTGGTCCTAACCACTAAAACTCCGCCTCTTGCCCACGCAACAGCGATCGTGGTCATTAACATTGCCGCAATGTATGCCGTATTATATGAAATATTTCTAAATTTGTTTATAATTATCTCCAATGCCATAAATACTATTGCTATCGCTAAGAAAATGCCAAAA
>JAIKZC010000349.1 GCA_024682575.1 Lachnospiraceae bacterium
CAGTCTAAGTCATTGTCCTCGCTAATTAAAAATGAAAACTATAATGATATTTCCTATGGAATAAAGTTAGGAAACTTTAATGTTGGAAATGCAAATAATATCTATACATTTCCATATTTCTGTGCGTTTAAAATGAAAGAGTATCTGAAGAAAAAGGATTTATAAAAAGTGTCGTTTATGGAAAAAATCAGGACTAGCCGGAACATATGAGGCATGGGCGTTTGGAGATGCACCAGACAAACTGGCGAAGCTGGTCCTACAGAAAATTAAAACAGCAACTTGTTCCGCATATGATTTCTATTAGATAGATAATGAGCCCCTTCCACAAGTTGGGGATTATAGTATAATCCTGAATTCAAGTGACCAAGCAGTGTGTATTATTAAAACGCTCAAGGTATATGTAACAGAACTCAATCAGGTGTCAGAAGAACATGCTTTTAACGAGAATACTAAAGATTATAGTGAAAAGATTAGGAATAAAATTGAGGCCTTCAGATACCATACTAAGATAAGAAAAGCTATACAAGTGGCATTTATTACGACTTACGGAGTAAGACAAAATATGTATAGTGGAATAATTCAAAGACAAGTGATACTGGATGATTTTACGTTTACGAGAGGTTAGTATGAATAGACCAATTACAACACTTTTTATGCTTATGTCAGTTGACGGAAAAATTAGTCCCGGAGCATCGGATAATCTCGATGCCGATAAAGATTTTCCTACAATTGATGGAGTAAAAGAAGGATTATATCAATACTATGAAATAGAGCAAACAACAGATTTATGGTCATTTAATACCGGAAGAGTTCAGGCAAAAATGGGTGTAAATACTGCTGATCTACCAGAAAAGACTCCGGTATCATTTGTTTTACTCGATAATAGCCACTTATCTGAACATGGTGTTAAGTATTTTTGTGCTCGTTCAAAGGAATTGGTTATAATAACTCAAAATAAAGATCATCCTGCATTTAGTGTTGAGGAAAAAAATCTGCATCTGATATATCAAGAAAAATTAGATTTATCAGCTGCTCTTGAAACATTGAAGCGAAATTATGGATGTGAGAGACTGACAATTCAATCAGGCGGAACCTTAAATGGCATGTTTTTACGCGAAAAGTTATTTGATTATATCGATATAGTCGTTGCTCCAATTCTGATTGGTGGGAAGAGTACTTCAACATTAATTGATGGTGATTCAATTGAAAATGAGGCGGATTTGTCCAAATTAGGTGTGTTAAAACTTTTAGAATGTAATACTTTAGAAGATTCATACATTAGAATGAGATACCAAATTATAAGATAATAGATAAAAATCTTAAGGGTGAATAAAATGTTTAAGATAGATCATGGATCTTATATGCTTGCAAAAAAAGATTCTGCCAACTGACACGTGGCGGAATCTTTTTTTGCTAAGTCTGATGATCGGAGCGGGAAAGTTTTTTTTATTTTTTCTCGATATATTTGCGCACATCGATTCCAACAGCGATAATGATAATAGCGCCTCTGATAATATATTGAACAAAAGAATCAATGCCAAGGAAATACAGACCGTAGTTAATAGCCTGAAGAATTATACTTCCGAGCATTACACCCTGTACGGTTCCGATTCCACCGTTAAAAGACACACCGCCGATAACGCAGGCTGCGATAGCGTCGAGCTCATAGTTTACTCCGGTAGCTGTTCCTACGGACTGTATTCTGGCACCTTCCAGGAAGGATGCAACACCGTACATTATACCGGCATAGATAAATACCCCTATTATCGTCTTTACAACATTAACACCGGCTACTTCTGCAGCCTCTTTATTTCCGCCGACAGCAAACATATTTTTTCCAAAAGAAGTCTTGTTCCAAACGACCCATGTCACTGCAGTAAGGATTGCAAATATTAAAACAAGATTCGGAACAGGTCCTACGCTTCCTGTTGCTATGCTGATATATCTTTCATCCAGTGACGAAAGAGCCTGAGTTGATCCGGATGGCTGATGTTCAATATAAATACAGGTAAGACCGAATATCATCAGCTGTGTTCCAAGTGTAACAATAAAAGGATGCATTTGAAAAATTGCCATTCCGATACCATTGACAGCCGAGATTGCCACACAGATCAAAATACAGAGAATAAAGGGGATGATCATTGGGATTGGCTCGGTAATATTGGGATAATATCTCCCTGAGAATGTTGTTGCCTGTAGAAGTGAAGCTGTTACTGCAGCGCCAAATCCAAGCATTCTTCCTACTGACAGATCTGTTCCGGCAAGGACGATTATTCCTGCAACCCCTAATGCCAAAATACCTTTTGTAGATGCCTGCTTTAAAATGTTAATAATGTTCATAGGGGACAAAAACCGTGGATTGATAATGATTATAATTAAAAGC
>JAIKZC010000350.1 GCA_024682575.1 Lachnospiraceae bacterium
AATGGTCTTGGCGTCGGTAACTCCATCCATTTCACTCATCTTTGTATGACAATGAAGCTCTGTTCTCTTTACCGGAGCATTATCAACCCTCGGTACCACGAAAGAGCCTATCTTCCTTATCATGCGGATTCCGCCAAGAACAATATCATGCTCGAAATTATCAAGGTTGAGCATTCCCTTTACTTTTACAAACTGTCCGGGTTTACCTTTTTCAAGTCCTGCCGCACCTATGGCTTCCCTGAATTCACCAAGTTCTTCGTTCTTTATAAAAAGCTTCATGGAAATCGAATCTGTAAAATCTGTGATATCCATGGATATTACGCTTCGCTCGCCTCTTATGGCATGTTCTTCATAGCCTATAAGCTGACCCCTGATGGTAACCATACTGTTCTCACCGACAAGATCCTTTATCTGGGTGATCTCATCGTCAAATTCACGACCGTAAATGATATCCGGATTTTTATTTTTGGAGGAATCAGCCCTGTCAAGGCGCAACGATCCTTTGGAAAATTTACCTTTTCCCTTGTCTTTAGACTCTTTTTCTTCTTTTTTGGCTTTTTCTTCCTTTGCCTTATTCTCTGAAGCATAGGCGGCAGCGGTTATTGCTGCTATTTCATTCTTAACCCTGATCTCCGCTTCCATTGCTTCATTGGAGCGATCCTCTTTTTTATAGGTCACTTTTATATCAGTTTTTAATCCGCAGCGGACATTCATTACATTTACAAGATAATCCGCAAGTTCCTCTGCCCTTTCACGCGAGACTATATTATCCGGAACTTCCATTTTCACATTATTTCCATCCCTATAATCAAAGTCTGCATGCCGAAATAAATTATAGAGGATAGGCTCATTCTTCCTGAGTTCAGTACTTATGCTGTCCTTATAAAGGCTCATAAGGCTTTCTGCCGTATATTGCTCCGAGAGCTTAAACGACTCGTGAAGAATAAAACTTACATTGTTTTTTGGAAAAAGCTGTTTTGAAAGCGATTTCTCAACATGTCCTATCATCTGCTTATTTATAAGCTTCGGACTTTCTATATAAATATTAAATCTGTCCCTTTTCTTGGAACTGCTGATCCTTTTAACGCCAACAAGGGAGAAGAGCTGATGCTCTTCTCCCTCAAGTTTCAATGTTGGAAATACTTCATAAAACGGCTTTGTCAAGCTCATCCTTTAATGCCCCCAATAATTCAGATTCAGGAAGCTTCTTTATAACTTTTCCTTTTTTGAAAAGAAGTCCTTCTCCGACACCGCCGGCAACACCGAAATCAGCTTCGCTGGCTTCTCCCGGTCCATTCACCGCACAACCCATAACTGCTACTTTAACATCCAGGTCATAACCCTGAACCATTTTCTCAACTTCATTTGCAAGACCAATAAGGTCAATTCTGGTTCTTCCGCAGGTAGGGCAGGAAACAACTTCAACTCCTCCCTTTCTAAGTCCCAGAGTTTTTAATATGAGCTTTCCGCTTCTGATCTCCTCTACAGGGTCACCTGTAAGGGATACTCTTATAGTATCTCCAATACCCTCATGAAGGATGATACCAAGTCCGACCGATGACTTGATGTTTCCGCTCATGACAGTTCCGGCTTCCGTGATACCAACATGAAGCGGATATTTTGATTTTTCCGCAACAAGCTCATAAGCCTTGATGCACATAAGCACATCAGACGATTTTATCGATATTACAAGATTATCATAATCATGCTTTTCTATCATTGCAGCCTTATCCAGAGCACTTTCCACTAGTCCTTCGGCTGTAACACCACCATATTTTTCTATAAGATTTTTCTCTAATGAACCCGAATTAACGCCGACTCTTATCGGCACTTCATGCTCTTTTGCGCACTTGACTACGGCTGCGATCTTATCTTCTCCACCAATATTTCCGGGGTTGATTCTTATTTTATCAGCACCATTCTCAATAGCAGCAATTGCCATTCTGTAGTCAAAATGTACATCTGCGATTATCGGAATATGAATTCTCTTTTTTATTTCCCTGAAGGCCTCAGCACACTGAATTGTAGGAACAGTGCATCTTATGAGCTCGCAGCCGGCTTCTTCAAGCCTCAGTATCTGCTCTACTGTTGCATCGACATCATCTGTCCTTGTATTAGTCATTGACTGGATAAGTACCGGATTTCCTCCTCCTATCAGTCTGTCTCCAATTCTTACTTCTTTTGTATTATCTCTGTACATAATTTCTCCATAAACAAGAATTCAAAAAATTTACTTCAATATCATGTAATATAACACCAATTTT
>JAIKZC010000360.1 GCA_024682575.1 Lachnospiraceae bacterium
ATATCCAGGTGACTCCGGTCATGAGAGACCCCCTGAAGAGTACAGGGTAGATAGGATGGAGGTGGAAGTGCAGTGATGCATGGAGCTGACCATTACTAATAGGTCGAAAGCTTGTCCAAGAAAAAACGTCGTGAGGATGAAACCTCGGAAGGTTCGATATTCAGTTTTTGAAGTCCAATATTCCTCGATAGCTCAATGGTAGAGCACTCGGCTGTTAACCGAGGGGTTGTAGGTTCGAGCCCTACTCGGGGAGCTTGCAAAAAAAGTCAAAAAAATACTTGACAAAGACTTGCAAAAGTAATATAATTAATTTGTTCGGCCCGGTGGTCAAGAGGTTAAGACATCGCCCTTTCACGGCGGTAACACGAGTTCAATTCTCGTCCGGGTCACTAAAAAGATAAATCTTTTGATTTATCTTTTTTTATTTTAAAAATAAATTCCAAGAAATATTAAAGAAGCTTAAGCTATTAAACAGGACATTTTTTCTAATTATTATATGAGTCTGAATTGCAGATGTTATATTGTAATACTCAGATCCATAGCATAAATGCAGTAATGGTCTGTTTAAATGACTTTGAGACATGAAATAATGAAAACTTATATTGTTTATAAGCAAAAATAAAACCCCTGGATTTTGATCCGGGGGTTTTATTGTTATGCTACTGAAAACATGTTTTTTACACGTTTTTCTTCTTGCTCTTCTTTCTTTTTCTGCATCTGGTATTTAGCGGTGCGAAGAGTTTGCTGGGCTTTTAAGTTACTTGTTGTTGATCCATATTCTGTATCTTCAACCTTGCTCTTTGATGAAGCCGCATTTATTGCATAATTTGAATTATAACTTATACGATGACTAAGAGCATTGTATGAAGCTCCTGTTGATGTACGTGAACTTGCAACAGAAGAAGCAATAGAATCAACTGAGCTTGTATCGATTTCATCTGAATTAAATACGCTCTGTTCATTAAATGTTGTTGTTGATGCTAAAGCGGAAACTCCATCTGTTGAAGCCTGACTGTCCATAGCGATGTATGATTGATCTTCTGATGTATAAAGGTCATTCCCCTGTCTTACAGCATTTGCTGAGAGACTGTAAAGATAATCATTCATACCTGATAAAGCACCATCTTTCACATTATACATTGCCTGAGTCAAAGTATCATTTTCAGCTTCAGCCTCTGCTGTACGCTGTGCTGTTTCGAGTTTTGAAGCTATGGCCTGTCCGGATGGATCATCAGCAGCCTTGTTGATCTTTTTGCCGCTTGCCATTGCCTTCATAAGTTTCATTTCCATTGTATTATTGGAAATAGCTGAAACGGTCAATCCCATTTATTCACCTCCTTTATACACTTAAATTTTTGCATTAAAAAGCATTTTGTATACAATAATATTATCATAGGCAGTTGTGTTTGTAAATAAATTTAGTGTTGTAAAAAATAGACAAAAATATTTGAAAAAAATACGGATGTATTCTATAAAAAGCAAAAAAATTACATGTGATTTATTATAATTATTATATACAGTTTTAATTGCGTCATATATATTTATATAGAAAATTTAATCTAGTAAAAGAAATCCTCCATCTCTAAGCATTAAAGGTGCAAGTGAGAGTATAAGGGATTTCTTGTGTCAGTAGGGGTCCAATCCACTAGTGACAAGGGTACGAACTGCCTTTTGTTATGAGTAAACAGCGAGGGCGATTGCGAATATCCTTGACTTACTAATAACTTTGGGAGAAAAGTTTATCTATATAGTTATATAAGTTTTGAACTGCGTTTTTGATAGTTTTAATAATTATGAGAGGGTTGAATATGGCTGAAAAAGTAAAAGAAAGAGAAGTAAACCGTAAGGTAAGAAAAAGAGGAAAGATCAGGAATAAACTCTTGATTTTCATCGTTCCTACGGTAGTATTACTGGTTGCAATACTTGTTATGGTCACTGTAATTATTGTGAAAGATAAGCTTACATCTATGACCATAAGTCAGCTGGAGTCATCCTTGGAGAATCAGGGAGATAATATCGAGTCCTGGCTTGATGAAAATCTCGAATTTTTCCAAACAGCAAAAGATACGGTAGAGGGTCTTAAAGCTAATGAAAGTGAATTACAGAAGCTTCTTGATACTTATTGCGGTGTTAATTCAAACGCCCCGGATGGAGTATATGTTATAAGTGAGGATGGAACTTTCCTTAAAGCGTCAGACTCAACAAAGGAGATTTCAAATCCTGTAGAATCTGAAGCATATACTCAGGGTATTACAAGGATCAATATGGATTATGGTGAAGCCTATAAAGATGATGGCGGAGAATATGTTATTTCGGCAGCTGGTATTATAAATGATGGAAATGAAAAAATTCGTGTTATGGCAGCAGATGTATCTTTGCAGAAAATAAGTATCATTGTAAATTCAGATGTGAAAATGACAGGAGCCAGTTCATTATTACTGGACGATAGTACGGGAACGATTCTTGCCAATAGAGATACTTCACTAATTTCAACACAGCTCACTCAGGAAAATTCCAATAAACTTCTCTCAGATGTGGCAAAGAAGTTAACAAAGAGAGATTATACAACGGAAGTTCTTGGAGATTATGTAGTTTCGGTCAGAAAAATCAGTGGTACTGACTGGATACTGGTTTCATATATTTCTACTAATGCTTTTATGTCAAATGTTCAATCACTTGGCAGAATGATGATACTTATAGGAATAATTGCTGTAATTATCATAATCGTAATTACATGCCTTGTTATTAATCATGTAATAGCTCCGCTTTCGGTTATAAGTAAGCATATAGGATTAATGACATCCGGAGATTTTACTATTGAGATTAAAAATTCAGGAAATGATGAGATTGGCATTATGGCCGAGCAGGTCGGAGAATTTACAGGAAAGATGCGCACCATGATGTCGAGCATTTCTGAAGAAGCAATAAAGCTTAAAGATGAATCTGATAAGAGTAATGAAGTATCTGAGAATATGTCAGAGGCAGCATCGGCATCGGCAGAGGCAATGCAGCAGTTAAATGATACTGTAGGACAGCTTGCAGAAGCTGTTAACGATATTGCGGAAAATGCTACAATACTTGCTAATGTTGTTTCTGATACTAAAACTAATTCAGATAAAGCCGGAGAAAGCATGCATGAGACTGTTGATATAGCCAGCAAGGGTAAAGATGAAATGGAACAGCTTTCGGGTGCTATGGAAGGTATTCTTAAATCTAACGATAAGTTAGTTGAATCGATAGGAAAAGTAGGTGAGGCTTCAGATAAGATCACAGATATTGTAGGACTTATTGCTAATATTTCGGAAGAGACTAACCTTCTTTCACTAAATGCTTCTATAGAGGCAGCCAGAGCAGGAGAAGCCGGAAAGGGATTTGCTGTTGTAGCTACAGAGATTGGTAAGCTTGCTCAAACTAGTTCAGAAAATACACAGAATATTGCAGAGCTTGTTGAAGAAATAAGACGTATGATAGAGGGAGTTGTAGAACAGTCAAATTCTAATTCTGAAAGTATACAGGATAATAGTGGAAGAATTTCAATGGCGGTTCAGACCTTTGATAATATTTACAATAATATCCAGGCTTCAGATTCTCTTATAAGAAATATGCAGTCGGACTTTGAAAAAGTAAGTGATGTTGCAACAAATGTTGCAGCAATTTCGGAGGAGCAGGCAGCAAGTGCAGATGAAATACTGGCAACATCTGAAAATATGGTAGAACAGGCTAAGAACATCAGCAGCAGCAGCCAGGATGTTGCTGAAAATGCAAAAGAACTGTCAGCGACAGCAGATACACTTGATGACTTTGTAAGCAAGTTTAAGGTTTAAGAATTTAATACACTCAGTGACGAAAAGTCATGTGTTTTGGTGACTTAATTGCAGGAATCCGCATTTACTGCGGGTTCCGTGTGATAACGTATAACAAGTGGCAAACAAGCCCATGGCGCAGCCACATTTAAATGGCTTGTTTGTGGGATTTTTGAGGCTTTGCATCAAAAATCTATGGAATCTTATTGATCAGTTATAGGGAAAATGGGATTTTTTCAAAATTTGTAAGGAGACAGGTTATGCATAAAGGGATCTATAAAATAGCCGCCGCCGTGTTTACTGTTTTTATCACCGTATCAATGCTTTCAGCCTGTAAAATGTCAACAGCTGGATCAGCATCAGGTGGGAAGAAGATATTACTTTCTATGACAGACACAGATGATACATTCAGACAATTGCTGACAGATGCGATGATATCTGCTGCATCATCAGAGGGAGTTACTTTGGATGTATCTTATTGCGGCTCATCACTTGAACAACAGACAAGTGATATATCAAATGCTGCAGCAAATGGTTACAGTGCTGTTATAGTTCGCCTTGTAGATGCGTCAACAGCGCTTCAAATGGAGGTAGCCGCAGGTGATCTTCCCGTTATTTTTGTAAATAATCAACCGGAAGATGATTACCTGATGGAGAATAAATATGTATTTGTAGGTTCTGATGAAGAAGAAGCTGGTAAATTACAGGCAGAATGGGTATTAAAAAAACTTGGGAATCCATCGAAAATGAATGGAATAATTATGATGGGTGAAAAGGGGCATTCGGGTACTACAGGAAGAACTACAGCAGTAAAACAGACGATCAGGGACAACGGCTGTGATCTGAATCTTGTATTTATAGACTATGCTAACTGGTCAGATACATATGCAGCTTCTGCTATGGAATTATTTTTTAAAACAGGTCAGTCATGTGATGCAATTTTCTGTAATAATGATACAATGGCATTAGGAGTTGTTGAAGCATTGAAAAAAGAGGGAATTGATCCCTCGAAGATTCCTGTTTGCGGAGTTGATGCAACTGCTGATGGCTGTAGTTCTATAGAAAATGGAGAAATGTCATTTACAGCATTTCAAAATGCTGATGGTCAGGCCTTAAGTGCAATTCGTGCAGCGCAGGTAATTTCAAAAGGTGGAAAAATATCTTCTGTTGAAGGCGGAAGTGAAGATGGAAAGTACGTGTGGGTTCCTTTTGAAGCTGTAGATGCTTCCAATGTCAGTCAATATAAATAAGCCGATTTCACTATGGAGTAATTCTATAGATAAATCAATATTGAGTTAAGACAGAGGAGAGATTTTTATGAAAAAGAAACTGATTTTTTTGGATATTGATGGGACTTTGACGGCTGCAGGCAGCAATGTTCCGCCTGATAGCGCTTTGGAGGCTATAAAAAAAGCCCAAAAAGCAGGGCATAAGGTTTTTCTGTGTTCCGGCAGAAATCCAGGAATGCTTTCGCCATTGCTTAAATATGATTTTGACGGATATGTAGCAAGCGCGGGCGGATATATTGTTATAGCTGATAAAGTAATTTATGATTGCCCTATGGAAGACGAAGATTTCCATACAGCACTTGACGTACTACACAGGAATGGTGTATTTTGTACGGTGGAAGCTAAGGATGTGGCATATGGAGATTCAAATCTGGCAGAATTTTTTGCTGATCATACAGATGAAGGAAATAGTGAGATAGAGCGTTGGAGAAAAGCTCTTTCAACTAGTCTCGGAATTCATGATATAAAAGAATATGACGGAAGACCTATATATAAGGTTGTAATTATGTGTATGGATGATAAACAGCTTGATGAAGCAAGAGAGCTTCTTGAAGATAAATACGACTTCTGTATGCAGATTGTTCCGTTAAAACTCAATAAGTGCGTAAATGGGGAGCTGATTAACCGAAAGTTTGATAAAGGCAGGGGTGTGCGTAAGGTTGCCGAAGCTTTGGGTTATGACCTGAGTGATACCATTGGTTTCGGGGACAGTATGAATGACCTCGAGATGATAAAGACTGTGGGCTATAGTGTGTGTATGGCAAACGGTAATGAACATCTTAAGAAAATATGTGACATGGTTTGTGATTCTGTAAACAATGACGGACTTGCAAAGGCTTTCAACCAATTAAACCTTACAGAGTAGGAAGGAGAACGTTTATGGCACTGGACTATCACAAATGTGCGGAAGAGATTTTTAGTCATCTGGGAGGAAAAGACAATATTATCAGCGCGGCGCACTGCGCTACAAGACTCAGGTTGGTAATAGCTGACAATTCAAAGGTGGATACCAAGGCACTTGAAAATGTAACAGGAGTGAAGGGACTCTTTAATTCAAATGGCCAATTGCAGCTTATTATCGGAACAGGAACTGTAAATAAGGTATATGAGGAATTTTTGGCTATAACAGGGCTGACAGCTGCAACAAAGGAAGATGTTAAGGCAGCTGCCGCAGCAAGACAGCCTATACCAAAGCAGATGGTTAAGGCTTTGGGAGATGTATTTGTACCTATCCTTCCGGCTATCGTTGCATCCGGTCTTATGATGGGACTTGTAGAAGCACTTGGAAAGATTCCAAATCTTGGCTTTGTAAACAGCGACTGGTATGCTTTTCTTGATATGATCTCAGCAACAGCATTTGCATATCTTCCTGTAATAGTTGCAATTTCAGCAGCAAGAGTTTTTGGAGGAAATATTTTCTTAGGAGCTGTTATAGGCCTTGCGATGATCCATTCATCACTCTTAAATGGCTGGAGTGTAGGCTCTGCTGATGCGATCAACTCTTTCTTTGGAGTTACGGATGGCGTTGTTCAGAAATGGTATCTTTTCGGACATATTAATATTGGAGACTATGTTCTTTTACAAATTAACAGACAAGGTTATCAGGGACATGTTATTCCAGTAATTATAGCAGTTTTCCTTATGTGTAAGATTGAACAGTGGCTTCATAAGCATGTTCCGGAAATGATCGATCTTTTCGTTACACCGCTTTGCACAGTACTTTCTACAGCTTTAATTACATTTACTATTATTGGACCTATTTTCTCAACACTTGAGACTTATGTGCTTGCTTTTGCTCAGGTACTTGTAAAGAATCCTGTTGGAGCGATGGTGATGGGAGCTGTTTATCCTGTTACTGTTGTAATGGGACTTCATCATATGTACAATATTATTGAGGCCGGAATGCTTTCAAGCGTAGGCCTAAATACCTGGATGCCTATAGCATCAGCTGCAAACTTTGCACAGTTTGGTGCATGTTTAGCTGTAGGTCTGAAGGCAAGAGCTAACAAGACAAAGGTAATAGCTGTTCCTTCATCAATGTCAGCAGCACTTGGTATTACAGAGCCGGCGATATTCGGTGTTAATATGAGATTCTTTAAGCCGTTTGTATGTGCTATGATAGGTGGTGCGATAGGATCAATATTTGGCGCGGTTACCGGAATTGGAGCTACAGCTTATGGTGTAACCGGAATTCCCGGATTCCTTACAATAAACAATGCCGGAATCTATGCAATCCTTCTTCTGATCTCGGGCGGAATCGCATTTGCACTTACTATGGTCATCTGGAAAGAAGATGTTGAAGCAGCCGCTCCCACTGCTGAAGCAGCAGTTGCTGAATCCGAAGAAGAATATAGTGCTCCTGTTGTTATCCGTGCAGGAGAAAATATTGTTATGGCGCCTGTAAAGGGCGAGGTTGTAAAAGGAGAAGAAATCCCTGATGATGCATTTTCGTCAGGCGCACTTGGCGCAGGTGTAGGTATTAAGCCTGATGATGATATAGTTTATGCACCGTTTGATGGAAAAATCTCAACAGTGATCGATACTAAGCACGCAGTAGGTATAAGCGGTCCCGGAAACATGGAACTTCTTATTCATGTAGGAATTGACACAGTAAAGATGAAAGGCGAAGGTTTCGAATGCTTCGTAAACCAGGATGATGAGGTTAAGAAGGGGCAGAAACTTTTGAAATTTGACAGAGACAAGATTAAAGAGGCAGGATATTCTGATATGGTTGTAGTTTTACTTACAAACAGTGATGATTATGATGATGTCAAGACTGCCGCTGATGCTAATTAATTAAATAAAAGAAGATCAGTCTTACAGTGAGAACACTTTTTGGCACAGTTAAAGAGGTTTTCTGTGCAAAAAAGTGTTTTCACAATTTAAATTTGATCAAAAGAATAGTATTAGGAGAAAGATTTGAGAGAACCAACACGCGAAGAAAAATACAGAGTACTTAAGGGACCCGAAGAAATCGAGGGATTATACAAAAAAATAACCAAGTCTGTTTACAGGCAGAATTATCATATGCAGCCTGTAACAGGACTTTTGAATGATCCCAACGGCTTTGTTTATTATGATGGATATTGGCATTTGTTTTACCAATGGTGTCCCTGGGGAGCATTTCATGGCCTGAAATATTGGTATCATGTTGTTTCAGAGGATCTGATAAAATGGAAAAACAAGGGTGTGTTCCTTAAACCTGATAGTGAATTTGATAATAAGGGTGTTTACTCGGGGACAGCTTTACCGACGTCTGATCGCCTGGAGCTTTTTTATACGGGAAATCACAGAGATGATGACTGGACAAGATGTTCATATACATGTCTTGCAAAGTTGAATGAAGACAGTGGTGAGGCTGAGAAAGAAGAAAAACCTTTATTTGGTCCGGCTGATGGATATACAGAACATCAGAGAGATCCTAAGATTATTTATAATGCAGAAAAGAAAAAGTATTATATTCTTCTTGGAGCGCAGACTAATGATATGAGAGGCTGCGGTATTCTTTATGAGTCTAATGATTTTACCGGTGAATGGCATTTTGCCGGTGAATTAAAGGTACCGGGATTTGAAAAGTTTGGATTTATGTGGGAATGCCCTTCGATCCAGCATATCGGGGATAAAGATGTGCTTTTTTTCTGTCCACAGGGAATTAAGCTTCCGGGGCATGGAGAAGTTAAGAATCATAATGGTTATATTGTAGGTAAAATGGATTATGATAATCTGACTTTTACACCGGAAATGGGATTCAGATTTTTAGATGAAGGCTTTGATTTTTATGCAGCTCAGTGCTGTGAGGGCAATTATTCAGATGAGCACTCTGTACTTATAGGCTGGATGGGACTTCCGGATTCGGCATATCCTACTGATGAAGAGGATTGGTCAGGCTGCATGACAGTTGTCCGTGAGCTTGCGGTCGAGGGTAACAGGCTTATTCAAAGACCCTTAAGAGGTTTAGAGAGCTTAAAAGGAGAGAAGCTGGATCCGAAAGAGAAAATCCTGCCTAAATCATGCAAAATGGAGATAACAAATCTTTCAGATGATTTCAGCCTTAAACTTTTTTGCGATGAAAATTCAAAAGGCGGATTAAAGATTAAATATAACAGCGAAGAAAATGAGATCTTTGCTGACAGAAGTCATTTGAAAAGACGCTTTAATTCTGAGTTTGGAGAGGAAAGAAATTTTGGTTTTGAAAGTCCGCTTCAGAAAATAGAGATATTTATTGACAGCAGTTCAGTTGAGATTTTCTTTAATGACGGAGAAGTCGTTTTTACAAGCAGAGTATTCCCCACAGAAATTGAAAATCATTTTGATTTCAAAGGGAACGGGAAGGTAAGAATATGGGATATGAATCCCGCAGTAAAGGATGATTTTATAGTGTGATGACAGGGGAAAAACATCTATTCAGCAATAAAACATTGCTCATGCTTATGCTGCCTATAATCGCAGAACAGCTATTAAATGCGCTTATGGGTATGGCAGACAGCATGATGGTAAGTAATGTGGGGTCGGCAGCGCTCTCAGGAGTTTCGCTCGTCGACTCCATAAATAATCTGATAATACAGGCATTTAACGCAATGGCTACGGGCGGCGTAATAATATGTTCTAATTATATAGGTCAGAAAGACCTGAAGAAAGCACAGGAGGCGGCAAGACAGCTTGTCGCTATTTCTACGGTTATTTCTCTGTTACTTATGTTTGTTTGCCTTATTTTCAGAGATGGACTTTTGAGGTTGATATTCGGAACGGTAGATGCGGATGTTATGACTGCGGCGGGAACTTATTTCCTGCTTACTGCGATATCGTATCCGGGAATTTCCGTGGCAGCGGCCGGAAGTGCGGTATACAGGGCACAGGGAAATACTAAGCTTCCAATGATTGTTGCCATTGTATCGAATACGATCAATATTATCGGAAATGCCATTATGATATGGGGCTTCGGTCTTGGAGTTCTGGGAGCTGCTATAGCTACATTGTTTTCAAGACTTTTCTCGGCGGTTGTACTTATGGTTCTGCTCCACAGAAAGAATCAGGAAATATCCGTAAGGGATTACCTGAAATTTAAGCCGGATCATAAATATATTTCGCGTATATTATCGCTCGGAATACCAAATGGTATTGAAAATTCAATGTTTCAGTTTGGAAAACTTGCAATACAGTCGTCGGTCTCAACACTTTCGACAGCTGCAGTAGCAGCACAGGCAATGACTTCAATATTGGAGAATGTCAATGGAATAGCCGGAGTTGCGATAGGCATAGGCCTAATGACTGTAGTAGGACAGTGTATAGGAGCAGGTAGAAAAGATGAGGCAGTATATTATATTAAAAAGATGATAGGCTGGGCCTATATTGCAATACTGATCTCGTGCCTCTTTGCATATGCTATATGCAGACCTGTAACTCAGCTTGCCGGAATGGAAGCGGAGAGTGCAAGACTCTGTATTTATATGATGGGCTGGATAACTATTGTAAAGCCAATGGTCTGGTCACCTTCATTTGTTATAGCTTATGGTATGAGAGCTGCCGGAGATGTCAGATACTCAATGATACTTTCAAGCTGTACGATGTGGCTCTGCAGGGTTACGCTTGCAACTTTCCTGATAAGAATAGCAGGATTCGGAACTATGGGTGTCTGGATAGGTATGTTTGCTGACTGGGGAGTAAGAGCGATCTTTTTCCTCTTAAGATTTAAGAGTGGTAAATGGTGTAAGGCTTTGGTATGAAAAAATGGCGTGCCCTTTTGGACACGCCATTAAAATTGTCTGGCTATTAAGGTTAACCTTAAATTTACAGGAGCTCCTCGTATCCCGGTCTGTAAAGGTGTCTCGGAATACCGTCTACCATTACAGGTGAAACATCACCCTGGATAAGAGGACGAACGTATGTGATAAACTCATCGGTTACATAGGTACCATCTTCCGTTATCCATTCTCTTGGAACAAGACGCTCATCATTTGCAATCTTATGAACATCCTTAACTTCTGTATGCATCTGGTAAGGATCATCTGAAATACGATTGATGACAACCATCTTTCCGCTGTCTCCTTCATCGGCTGCCTTCATTGCAGCACCACCTACTTCATAGGCTTCAAGGATATCTACGCGGGATGCACAGTGGCTTGCAGCTCGCTGAAGAGTTGAAAGCTCGATAGCCCTTGTCTTGCAGCCAATCTCTCTTGAAAGTACGTTGCAGAGGTATCTTGCGGTACCTGTAAGCTGCTTGTGACCGAAAGCGTCTACGTATTCTACTGTATTTTCAAGCTCATTTACATAGGTTCCGTCAGCAGTTCTGATACCTTCGGAAACAGCAATTACTATGGATGCCTTTTTCTCCAGGAGTTTTCGGCATTTTTCAACAAATGTAGGAACATCAAATGGGAGTTCAGGAAGGTAAATAGCATCAGGCCCCTGACAATCCTCACCCTTTGAAAGAGCGGAAGCACCTGTAAGCCATCCGGCATTTCTTCCCATAACCTCTACAACGATAACCTGACCATGCTCGGTCTCAAGGCTCCAGCTGTCACGGATGATCTCTTTTACAGAGGTTCCGATATATTTAGCTGCAGATCCGTAACCGGGGGTATGATCTGTAAGTGCCAGGTCGTTGTCAATTGTTTTCGGACATCCAACGAATCTGATTGGAGATTCAATATAGATCGCATAATCCGAAAGTTTCTTTATCGTATCCATGGAATCATTTCCACCGATATAAATAAAGCAGTCAATTTCGAGATCATTAAGAATTTTGAAGATTTTGTCGTAAAGCTCCTGATTTTTATGAATCCCCGGAAGCTTATAACGGCATGAGCCAAGATATGCCGATGGTGTACGTTTTAAAAGTTCTGCGTCAAGACCTGTCTGGATATGTTCGGAAAGATCTATATATCTTCCCTCGAGAAAGCCCTGTATGCCGTGAATCATACCATAAACTTTCTTATAACCTCTGTCCATTGCTGTCCGGTAAACGCCGGCAAGCGATGAATTGATCGCTGCGGTAGGTCCTCCGGACTGTCCGACAATTACGTTTCTTTTTTCCTTCTTGCTCATTTAATTACCCCTTCCTGACTCTCCTGTCTGTCAGACAGTGTATCCGTTGATTATTTTATAAATATTCATCTGAAAACAGTATACCACCTGAAAGAGAATTTATCAATTTTTAACAAATAATTTTCTGTAAATTTATTTTTACTTGTAATATTTTACAAAAATTGTATTTGTTTTTGTACTTTCGATTTTGTTGATTGCAATTAGTTTTGGTAATATATAGAAGATTGACGTATAGTCTAAAAATTATTAAACTTAAAAAGCTAATATAAAGAGAATTAATAAAGGATAGAGGATTGATGCTAAGGGAATTAAGGGAAAAATTTATCGGGGACAGGGATTTTTACAGAAGGTATATCTATCTGGCTGTCCCAATGATTATTCAGAATGCAATAACTAATTTTGTTAGTTTTCTGGATAATATAATGGTAGGACAGTTGGGGGAGGAGGCAATATCAGCAGTAGCTACAGTTAATCAGCTGGTATTTATTTTTTATCTTTCTGTGTTTGGAGTAGCTGCAGCCGGTGGTATTTATGGAGCTCAGTTTTATGGAAAAAAAGACCATACAGGGCATATGTACAGCTTTCGTTTTAAGTTATATGCGGTCATCGTAGTAGCTGTTATTGGTATAAGTCTTTTTCTGAATTTTGGAGAAAACTTTATATCGCTCTTTTTGACAGAAACCGATGGGAATATTTCAAAAGCATTGGCTACAGATTATGGATTAAAATATCTTAATATTATTTTGATCGGTCTGCCTCCTTTTGC
>JAIKZC010000421.1 GCA_024682575.1 Lachnospiraceae bacterium
GGGGACTTTTGGCAGAAATTGATGAAAAAAAACAATTATGAATATATAGATTTTTATGAATATGGGTTGGATGATATTTATTTAAAAAATGCCGGCTTTAATGAAAGAATTATAGAAGATGAGAATATTATTCCAAATTATTATGAACCATTTGAAAAACAAAATGTCGATATATGGGGGCATTTTCAGACAGATACTGCATTGATATTTAAGGCAGACGGGGATCAGGACAGACCCAATATGGAGAGACGTTAAATAAGGAGCAATATAAATGAGCAGTGTTTTGGAAGCATTTAGGGAGAATGCATCTATGAATCCGAAACGATTGTGTTTCGGCGATAAAAACAAGTCCGTAACATACGAGGAAGCATGGAAGGCAATTGTAAATATATCCGGTGTACTTAAAAATAAAGGTATAAAGAGACAGGACAGAATAATCCTTAAGGCATCACCTAAAACAGAATATCTTATTCTTTATTATGCTATACAGTTGGCAGGGGCTTCGGTATGTCCTGTCGATAAAACGTTGAAATCGGAAAAACTGCAGGAAGTGGCTTGGGATCTGGATTCGAATGTTATTATTTCAGAGAGAAAAATAAGCGGATTAAACAAGGTCAATTTCACATATGATGAATTGATGGATGAAGCGGTAGGAAATTTTGAGTGTACTTTTCCCGAAAGTGAAGATACGGTTGAGATACTGTATACAACAGGGACTACCGGGAAATCAAAAGGGATTGAGATGTCAGCTGATGGAAATGTGCATTTGGCCCAAAATGTTGTGGACAGTGTGAAACTTCAGCCCGACGATTGTGAACTTGTAGCGACTGCTTTGCACCATACATTATCAGTAAGACGTGTGTGTGGAGCGGTTTATAACGGAAGCTCTGTAGTGATAAGCGATGGGGTAAGATATCTGAATGATTTTTTTGGATTGATGGACAAATATAATGTGACGGCGATAACGCTTGTACCGGCAATGTTGGAACAGATTTTTCAAAAAGCTGAAGACAAACTTGCGGAGTACAGAGATAGAATAAGGTTTATACAACTAAGTTCAGCTCCTTTGTCAGAGAATAATAAGGAAAAACTTATAGAATTGTTACCCGAATCAAGATTATACAATGTATATGGAATGACAGAATCGGGGTGTACACTGATACACGATTTTAATAAGTACAGAAACAAGCCAAACTGTGTTGGTAGGCTCACTGTAAATACAGAGATTCTATTTGTGGACGACAATAGAAAATGTATAGAAACAACAAAAGACAATCCGGGATGGATGGCATTCAAAGGCAAAATGAATATGAAAAGATATTTCAATGATCCGGACCGAACCGCAGAAGTCATAGATGAGGCGGGAGTTGTCTATACGAATGATTATGGTTATATGGACGAGGATGGGTTTGTATATCTTTTGGGGCGAAAAGGTGAAGTGATAAATATCGGTGGAGTAAAAGTTTCACCCAGTGAGATTGAAGAAATTGCAAACATGTATCCTGATGTAAAAGAAACAGCGTGCATAGCGATCAAAGATGAGATTGTCGGTGAGAGACTGATGATGTTTGTTGTTATGAAGGAAAATTGTGTATTTGAAAAAAACAAATTTATGAATTTCCTGGGAGAAAAAACAGAATCCATAAAAGTTCCCAGAGATTACAAGGTAATTGATAGAATTCCGAGAACATTTAACGGAAAAATAATAAGAAACGAATTGAGGAAAATGGTATGAGAGATACTATAATCGATATACTTAGGGAAATACTTGCTGATCCGAGTGTCCTTGATGAGGAAGTAGAACTGGCGGACGAGTTGGATTCACTGGAATTATTTGCGCTTGTAGATGAACTTCAGACAAGATTTAATATTGAAGTAACTGCAGACGATATGAAAGAAGAAAATTTTATGTCTGTTGATGCTATAATATTGTTTGTGGAAAACAAAAAAAACAAATAAAAGGGAGAGACAAATTATGATGAGAAGAAAGACAGCATTGGTTATGACAATTATGATGGTTGCAGTCTCAATTTTAGCAGGATGCGGGAAAACAGAACAGGCGCAAACACCGAAGGAGATAAATGTCGCCTATCAGTATAGTTTAGGATATGCACCGTTTATAGTTATGAAAGATTTAAATCTTGTTGAGAAAGCATACGGAGATGATATAACAGTAAATTGGGTACAGATGAATAATGGGTCTGAGATAAGTGAAGCACTTGTTTCGGGAGATTTGGATGTCGGAGCTATGGGAGTTCCCGTGGCGGTTACGGGAATACAGGCAGGAAGTCCTTATAAAATTGCATTTGGAATGTCATCTCAGCCATATGCTATAGTGACCAGTAATGAAAATATAAATAGCTTAAGTGATATATCCGATTCCGATCAGATAGCTATAGTTAATATCAACAGTATGCAACATGTGATTTTGGCAATGGCTGCTAAAGCTGAACTGGGAGATGCACATGCACTTGATAGCAGACTTACGGTGTTAAACAATGCTGACGGATATGAGGCTATGATTTCAGGAGTAGTATCATGTCATATGGTTATTTCACCTTATAACTTTTTGGAGGTGAATAACAGTGAAGTTGAAATGCATGAGATAGATGCGATAAGCAATGTGTGGGACAAAAACAATACGGCTATAGTAGGAGTAATTGCCGAAGAAATGAAAAATGATGAGCCGGAAGTTTATGATGCATTTATTGAAGCATATAACGAGGCGACAGCATTTATTGAAGAAAATCCTACAGATACAGCAAAGTATTTGGCTGAGGGGTATGATGCTTCAGAGGAAGATATAGAGGCATGGATTACCGATGAAAGATCAAATTATGATTCTACTCTCCATGGTGTTATGAATATGGTTGATTTCATGTTGGAAGAGGGATTCCTCGAAGAAGGACCTGAAAGCATAGATGAGTTGGTTTATGAGGGTGTAGAAGGAGATTGAGGTGAGACTCAATGCATCTGTGATCCCCAGAGAGGGAGAGATCGGTATGATCAAGGATGATGAAAAGGGAAGAAATATCATCAAT
>JAIKZC010000431.1 GCA_024682575.1 Lachnospiraceae bacterium
TTCAAGCGGGTAATGACCGCGATGAATGAAAAGGGTATAAGGAGCATTGTACTAAAGGGTTACAGCCTTGCACTTCTCTATCCGAATATCTTCTTCCGCTACAGCTGTGACCTGGATATTAAGGTAGAGCCTGAGGACAAGGATAAGGTTCATGAGATGTTTACGAATGAACTTGGATTCAGCTGGAACGAAGCTGACAGCAAGGGAAATGTTTATCTTTATTATAATAATAATCTTCTGGTGGAAGTGCATTTTACCCTTTGGGAGGATTATCATGGGAAAAATATCGAGGTGTTGAAAGCAGAAGAACTTGACAGACCTGATACCCTTGAAAAGGTGGAAATTACGCCGGATATCAGCATCACTACGCTTGGCTTCACGGAGCACTTGATATTGCAGATGTTTCATATTATCAAGCATTACATTGTAGAGGCAATCGAGAGCCGCTATTTCTGCGATATTGCGCTTTTTGTCAATAAATACGCGGATGAAATTGACTTCAAACGTTTTTACAGCGTTATGCAGAAGATGGATTTTGAAAAATTCTGTGTCATATATTTTTCTGAATGTATAAGATATTTCGGGATGACGGACAAGGCTCTTGATGGCAGAGAGATGCTTCTGCCGGAGGATGAGATGGGCTTTTTCAGGGATATAATATATCTTGGAAAAGAAGACCTTAATGATAAGGCCGAATTCAGCCTGCTTGGAATCCTTTCGCCTTACGTGAACGGAAGGGAAGACAAGACAGCAGAGAGCCGGGGGATGAGAATCATGCAGTCTCTTTTCCCTTCATCAAAAAATATTGACGATCATTATTCTTACTGCAAAAAATATCCTGTACTCCTTCCTGTAGGATGGATCCACAGGGCTTTTCGCACCATATATTTTAAGCTTACAAAAGGCAGTAAAGTATATGGAGTCGGAGACAAGTTGAAAAAATCGGAATACAGAATTTCCATGATGAAAAATGTCGGGATCATAGACAAAGAATGAAAGTTTCAGTAATCATACCGGTATATAATTGTGAAGCGACAATCGAGAGATGTGTAAGGTCGCTCCTCTCGCAGACCTATAGTGACTTTGAGGTTTTGATAGTCGATGACGGATCTCGTGATAATACGGCTGTAAAAGTAAAGGCACTCATGACCGAAACGGGTAAGGTCAGGTTTATTTCCGCAGAACACGGAGGCGTGTCCCATGCGAGGAATGAGGCACTGAAGAATATCAGCGGTGAATATGTCATGTTTGCGGATGCAGATGACTTTCTTGAAAAGAACTGTATTGAGCGCATGGTCAGAGCTATTGAGATTTCGGAAGACTGTGATATGGCGGTAAGTTCATATACAAGGATCATTTACGGAAAAGAATTTCCTGTTGAAAAGCTTCAGAAAAGCGGTTTTATAACTAAAAGAAGATATATAGAGAACAGTTTGAAAGACCCCGGGCACCATTATTTCGGAGTGCTTTGGAATAAGATATTTAAGAGCAGGATAATTAAAGCCGGACAGGTTAGATTCCACGAAGACATCACTTTGGGGGAAGACTTTGTATTCTCACTTGATTATCTGAGGATGGCGCGGAAGGTTAATATTATAGAAGATAGGCTTTATAATTATTGTTATCAGGATAGGAGCACGCTTTCGCGGGTTCATAACAAGACGATAAGGGATTGTCGGGACGAGCTTTCGAACAGAATAAAGATTTTCAATAATTATAAGAAAGCACTTAAGAATGCAGGGATTTATGATGAGCTGCGGAAAAGAGCATTTCATTACTGGATAGTATTCTATATCCGCCAGATTTACGGCATAAGGAATGAATATGGCTGGACGGTGGAGGATAATTCGACATGGAAAAAAGAAGTAATTTCAGATGAGCGGGTAAAGCAGGCGCTCGAGCTCTTTTCCGGAATGGAAATTAAATCGGAATATATAGCTTTTGCTTTATCGCAGGATATAAAAAGGGCAGTTAAAAAGGTTTTTAGCAGGTTGAGGAAATGAAGAAGATAAAGAAATATATTGCAAAATATAAAGCAGAGAAAGAAAGAGGCAGGGATTATTTCAAGTGGCTCATGGAATATACCAAGCCGCATCTGTGGAAGATCGGACTTCTGATGCTTATAAGCGTGGGTCTTACCTATGTTTCGATCTATTCTTCGATAGCATCCCAGAAGCTTATTGATATGGCAGGCAGCGGTCATATCACAGGCACGGCGATTGCGGTTTTTATGGTTCTCATGGTAGCAATGCTTCTGATAGATACAGTAACAAACCTTGCCATATCCATGCTGAACGAGAAATATACATTCGGTATCAGAAAGCAGGTCTATGATAAACTGCTTACATCTGAATGGCTCGGAACGCAGAAATTTCATACCGGTGACATGATGACGAGAATGACAAGTGATGCCGGAAATGTAGCAAACGGTATGGTAAATGTCATTCCGAATATTATCGTGCTCATGATCCAGCTTGTCATGGTCTTTGTTACTCTCTATGTAAATTCCCCACTGCTTGCTGTCAGCGCGCTTTTTCTGACACCTGTGGGACTGGTGCTGGCTTATTTTGTCGGAAAGAAGCTTAAGAAGCTTCAGGTAAAGGTTTTGGAGACCGAGACGGCTTACAGGTCTTTTATTCAGGAAAGTCTTGCAAACATATTGATAGTTAAGGCTTTTTCAAATGAGGAACGTTTTTCTGACAGACTTACAGAATTGAGAGAAGACAGGTTTTTCTGGGTCTGGAAGAAGAGTAAGTTCTCAGCACTCTCGAATGTCATCTTTTCGGGAACGTTCCAGCTTGGATATATGTTTGCCTTTGTTTATGCTTCATGGCAGATTGCAAAGGGTGAGATAACTTTTGGTACAATGACTCTCTTTCTGAGCCTCTTTGGAAGAGTTCAGGCACCGATCGCAAGCATGACGAGGGAGCTTCCGGGGGTTGTTTCTATTTTCTCTGCTGCAGGAAGAATCATGGATATTCAGGATATTCCTGTTGAGAAAAAGGATGACAGTGTTTCTATGGGAGATACTGTAGGACTGGAAGTAAGCGATGTGTCTTTTGCTTATGATAAGGATAATATTCTCGAAGATGTAAGCTTCGATATAAAACCGGGGGAGTTTGCAGCAATCATAGGTAAGTCGGGAATTGGTAAGACTACCCTTATCAGGGGTCTTTTAGGATTCATAAATTCAAATAAGGGTCAGATCGAATATTATGACGGAGACGGACAGCGTGCCGGGATAAGTTCGAGCGTGAGAAAGTTTATATCCTACGTTCCGCAGGGAAATACCCTGTTTTCAGGTACGATACGTCAGAACGTCCTTATGGGAAAAATCGACGCAACGGAAGATGAGATAAATGAGGCGCTTGACAGTGCTGTCTGCCGTGAATTTATTGATAAGCTTCCTGATGGAATAGATACGGTCATCGGAGAAAAGGGTGTCGGTATCTCGGAAGGACAGGCACAGAGAATTGCAATAGCGAGGGCACTGATAAGGAAATCTCCGGTATTGATCCTTGATGAGGCTACTTCTGCTTTGGATGAAGCAACGGAAGAACAGTTCCTTAAGCATCTGAGCAGCCTCGATCCGAAGCCTACCTGTCTTCTGATAACGCACAGGAGCAGCATTTTGAAGCATTGTGATAAAGAACTTGTTATAAAGGATGGTCATTTGTCAGTTGAAGAAATATAAGATTGCGGATTTTGTAATTGAATATCATGGTGACTCGGATTATATGCATGAGCGCTTTGGGGATTTTGCCTGTGACAATGCTGAGAAGTCTGACATGACTTTAAGTATTGTTGAGAAAAGACCCTTTTTCCCGAGATATATCTGGGATAAGGGAACTCGTATGGGACTATTTCATATATATTGGGACAAAGACTGCACATATCAGTATTTTCCGCATCAGCAGCATGGCGGAGTGAGATTGATTGAGATAAAAAATAATTTTAAGGATTTTACTTATTATATTTGTGATAAGAAGGATAGTTCTTATGTCAAGCAGTTCGGAGCAAATGAATACAAAGAGTACATGCAGGGAATAGTGTTCAATTTTCTTCAGCAATCTTTTTATAATATGATACTTTTTGAAAATGCTATGTCGGTGCATTCGGCATCGGTTATATACCATGATAAAGCATTGATCTTCTCAGCCCCCTCGGGTACGGGAAAGAGTACCCAGGCGGAAAAATGGATGCGACTCTTGGGTTGTGAATGCCTTGACGGTGATGTGACTGTGTGCAGGGAAATTGACGGAAAGTTCTTTGCATATGGACTGCCCTGGTGTGGAAGTTCAGGAATCTACTTAAACAAAAAAGTGGAAGTCGGGGCATTTGTTTTTCTGAAGCAGGCTTCTGAAAATACAGTGCGTATTCCGTCTGTAAGGGAAAAAATTGGATATGTATTCTCGTCAACCTTTTCAGAAGGCTGGAATGATGAGATGAATCAGAAGCGCTCGGAAATTACAGGGAAGATCATTGAGAATACAGACATTTACGAATTTGCCTGCAATCTTGATGATGAGTCGGTAGAGGTGCTGAGGAGAGAGATATTTTGACATTGGCATAATAGAATATAACAATTGTGTTAGCTTCGAAAAAAAAGATTGAAGTTTTTGTGTACATTTGGTAATATATCCTTTGTTGTATAACAAGCGATACAATATACAGTATGCTTGCGTAATTCAAAATGAATTAACTTTTGAGTAATTGAGGTGCGGAAAATGAAGAAAAATTACGAAAAGCCGGTATTGAATTCATCAATGACCGGAACCCTTGAGGGTGTTTATGCGTCTTATGGTTTGAGCTGTACTACGACGTCAGCCAACCCTGGAAATGGTGACAACGGCGGAAACGGTGGAAATGGTGGAAATCCTAATCCTGTTGTAGACCCGCATGCAAATTGTTGGACTATTACTGGTTTAGCGTGGCATTATCCGGGTGATCCGATTTGGAAATGGCATTACCATTAAACTATTATATGATTTATTTATTTTGGCGTTGGACGCAAATCCAACGCCTATTTTGATAATGTAAAGCATGTTTTGAAAAAATTCTTCGGGCTAATGCTCTCAGAATGACACTGTCATTCTGAGCGAAGCGAAGAATCCTGCTTTTTGAAGGGTGACATATTATGAAATTAAACAAAGAATTTTCAATCTGTGAAGTAGCCGGCAAGTCATTCCTTGCGCCGACAGGCTCAAAGGTAATGGACGTAAACAAGATGATGGACTTAAATGACACATCTCTTTTCATTATCAATCTGCTGAAAGAAAATGATATGACTCACGAGGAGCTTCTTGACAAAATGCTCGATGAGTATGAGATCGACAGGGCTACAGCAGATGCAGACTTAAAGGAATTTATCGAAAAGGCAGTTTCGGCAGGAGTTATATTAAAATGATGGAGCAGCCGGGCAATCGTGAGGATAAGATTGCTACAGACGAATGGATGCCTATTTATTTAAAAGGTATCGAAATGGGGCAGACTGTTAAACTGACACCATTCGGATTCAGCATGTATCCGCTTCTGGTGGGAGGCAGGGACAGTCTGCTCTTGAAAAAAATAGACAGAAAACTTAAGCGCGGCGATATATGTCTTTACCGCAGGGATAACGGCATATACGTTACGCATACCGTATATAAAGTTGACGACAAAGGTACATACTTTCTCGGAGAAAGCCAGCAGAACATCGAGGGACCTTTGAGGGATGACCAGATACTTGCGCTGGCAGAGGGCTTTATCAGGCGAGGCAAAGAGCATTCGTGCGATGAGAAAAGCTACAGATTTTTTCATGAAATCTGGCTCCGTTTGAGACCTTTTAGGATAAGATTGATAAAGATCTACCGGCGTGTTTTTAGAAAGCCGGATAAATAAAGCTGTTTAGAAAGAGGAAAAGTTTGGAAACAAGGGTAAGTATCATAATCCCCGCATACAATATAGAAGATTACATCGGAAACTGTCTTGACAGCGTTATTGCCCAGACTATGGATAAGTCAGATATGGAGATCATCGTGGTGGATGACGGCTCTGCGGACGGAACTGCGGCAGTTATTGATGACTATGCAGGTAAATATGAATATATAAAAGCAATACATAAGAAGAACGAAGGAGTTTCCGCGGCGAGAAATGACGGAATAGCAGCGGCTTCGGGAGATTACATCTTTTTCTTTGACGGTGATGATTTCGAGGAAAAAGAGACCTGCGCGGAACTCATTGGAATTATAGAGAGGGAGTCGGCGGACGCTGTTATCTATGGATATCACAGATATGCCGACGGAGCAGTCTATGAGACAAACCTTCCAAGATTTGACAGGACTGTTTATGAAGGAGACAGCATCATAAAAGAGGTCATGCCGGCATTTATCGGTCTTTCCAATGAGGATGTAAACAACTGGATCGCAGGAAAACCGGATTCACTTTTTGTTGAAAATCCTGCTCTTTGGAGAATTTTGTGCAGGAGACAGATAATTGTTGATAATGATCTTAAATTTGATACAACTCTAAAGGTTGGAGAGGATACCTGTTTTATTTCGGAATACTTAAGCTGCTGCAGCAAGGTTTATATTCAGCAGAAGTGTTATTACTATCTTGTGACACGCTCAAGTTCGGCAATTTTTAAATATGAAAGAAATCCTCTGTCCAAG
>JAIKZC010000326.1 GCA_024682575.1 Lachnospiraceae bacterium
CATGAAAAAGAGATAATACGAGAACTTGAGTCAGGTAAAACCACACTTGAAATATATAGTTTTGACGTATTAATTACCGGAAAAATGTAAACGTATGATGGGATATCTATTATACGCTGATTAATGTGTTTCCCTTCCTTGACCTGTACGGTTTTGATACAGACTGAGGACTCCTGAGAGTCCTGTCCTGTAATTCTAGGTACGGAGCATCATCAAAAATAAAATCAGCAGATGTGATGAAAATACTGGTAAGTCTGGATATTCTGAAGGTCCTGGGGATGTGGGCTCTGACGTCGTAACATATCAGATAATTACACTGTTCTTCCTTCGAAGGAGCAATAAAATATGGCTCAACCGTAAACGTGGTATTCTTTTCGGATGTTGTGGTTGAAAAGATAATGAGCCTTTTTTCAGAAATAGCGATTGTAATAGCCTTTTGTATATCTTTAAAAACGTATAGTTACAGGCAGTTGTAGTAATTATTTATTCAGGATGGATGATTCTCGCTCTTTTGTTCCCTACGGTAAACTGATGCTGTCCTTTCTCGCTAGCTCTTTCAGTTTTTTGAATTTTGTTATATAGTCCTTATGTGCAAATGATGAATAAAATCATGGAGCTGAGAGAAAAGTATGATCCTCATATGACGGTAGAGAGATTGTTTCAGATGATTATATGCCGGAATGTGATGGGGCGGTTATAAGAAAGTGAAAATACTATGGATTATATATTACGAAGAATAACAGAGGCTGATAATACTGGCATTGCGGCTATTGTGAGGGATAATCTGAAGCAGTTCGGACTTGATATACCGGGAACAGTTTATTTTGATGAAGGATTGGATCATCTCAGTGAATTATATAATAGTGATGACTGTCAGTACTATGTTGCAGAATTTGAAGGAAAAGTTATCGGAGGTATTGGTTTTGCGCCTCTTATATGGAAAGATGATACTGCTGAGCTGCAGAAATTATATTTGACGGATGCAGCAAAGGGAAACGGAATCGGATATGAGCTGATAAACTTTATTGAGGATAAGATGAAAGCTGCCGGTTTTAAGCAATCATATTTGGAAACTCATGATAATTTGCAGGCTGCAATTCATATCTATGAGAAATCGGGGTATAGCGAGATTGAGAGACCAAAGGAAGTTGTTCATGGTACGATGAACAGATTCTTTGTGAAAAAGCTTTGATGCGGAGGCCATAAATGCCGAGTGCCATGTGAGCCTTGGGAATTATGTGAGATTATCGTAAGAAGAACCGGCAGTGGAGAGTAAAAAGTGGGAGGAGAGTATATGAGCAGAACAAGAGAGGAAGTTATAGATGATCTGACACTTGCGTTGTTATATCTTACAAGGTTTAACGACAGAGAGGGCAGACCTTATAATGAGATGGCATGGAAGAACTATGACTTTGATGCCATAGAAAGACTTGATAGAAGTGATTTGATTATTGATCCCAAGTGTAGCAGAGGCGGTGGATATAAGTATGCATATCTGACAGAAAAAGGTCGGGTAAAGGCAAGAGAACTTCTTGGGGAATTTGATGTAGAAGATTATCCGCTGTATGAAAGATTTGATTTCAGAACGATAAGACCGGAAGAAGCAGAAGAAGCCGCAAAGATTGAACAGATTTGCTTTCCGCCTAATGAGGCATGCACACCGGAGCGCATAAAAGAGAGAATAGACGTAGCATCTGATCTCTTTCTTGTGGCAATTGACTGTGAGAATGATGGTAAAATAGCAGGATTTCTAAATGGAATAGCTACAGATGAATATACATTTCGGGATGAATTCTTTACTGATGCGAGTCTTCATAAAGAAGACGGCAAAAGTATTATGATACTTGGACTTGATGTTCTGCCAGAGTACCGTAAGCAGGGACTTGGAAGAGAACTTGTTTATAATTATTGCAGAAGAGAACAGGCTCGTAGACGCGAGAGACTTGTTCTTACGTGCCTTCAGAATAAAGTAAAGATGTATACAAAGTTTGGATTTATAGATCGTGGTGAGGCTAATTCTTCATGGGGTGGAGAAAAATGGCATGAGATGGAGATAAGGCTGAACTATTGAAGTATAAGCCAAAAAACTGTAATCACATTCT
>JAIKZC010000483.1 GCA_024682575.1 Lachnospiraceae bacterium
TCCGAGTCTCCATCCGGTCATGGCAAAGGCCTTTGAAAATCCGTTTATAAGGATGGTCCTTTCCTGCATTCCCGGAAGAGAAGCAATACTTATATGCTTTTCCTTATAAGTAAGTTCTGAATATATCTCGTCACTTATTACGAAAAGATCATGTTTTTCGATGACTTTCGCAATGGCTTCAAGGTCAGACTGCTCCATTATCGCTCCTGTCGGATTATTAGGGAACGGAAGCACCAGGATCTTTGATCTTGGTGTTATTGCAGCCTCGAGTTCCTCAGCCGTCAGTCGGAATTCGTTTTTAGCCTGCAGATCGATCACTACAGGAGTTCCGCCTGCCATTATCGCACATGGAACATAGGACACATAGCTCGGCTCAGGTATGATGACTTCCTCACCCGGATTCAGCATTGCTCTCATTGCGAGATCAATACCTTCCGATCCACCGACTGTTACAAGCACCTCTTTTAAGGGATCATATTTCGCTATCCCTCTTCTCTCGATATATATGCTTATTTCATTCCGCAGTTCCTTTAAGCCTGCGTTTGAGGTATAGAAAGTACGACCTTTTTCAAGGGAATAAATTCCCTCATCCCTGATATGCCAGGGCGTATCGAAGTCCGGTTCTCCCACACCCAGTGATATAGCATCTTTCATTTCGCTTACTATATCAAAGAATTTTCTGATTCCTGAAGGTTTAAGAGCTTCTACTCTGTCAGCAATAGGATTTCTCATGGTGTTATCAACTGCCTCTCGTCTGTATATTTCTTAGCCAGAATAGTTCCATGGTCTTTGTAACGTCTAAGTATAAAGTGGGTAGCACATGAAAGTATTGATTCCTGCGCTGAAAGCTTGTCTGTTACGAATGTAGAGATCTCTCTTAAGGTCTTTCCCTCGAGGGTTATAAGAAGATCAAAGCCTCCGGAAATAAGGTAAACTGAATTAACTTCAGGGTATTTATAAATTCTTTCTGCAACAGTATCAAATCCCTGTCCCCTCTGTGGAGTGCAGCGAACTTCTATAAGAGCGGTAACTGTCTGTGAATCCGTCTTATCCCAGTCAATAAGCGAAAGATAACCGCAGATAATGCCTTCATTCTCCATCTCGCTCATTTCATTTGCAACATCAACTTCTTCAACCCCGAGTCTTACCGCAAGTTCTCCAATGTCGACTCTCGCCTCGTGCTCGATGCTTTTAAGGATCTTCATCCTGAGCTCATTTTTGTCCATAATCTTCTTCCTCTCTTTACTTTATGACCTTATACAATTCATCTGTCTCCGGCGGTGTGAGGAATCGTCTCTCTCCGTTATTGATGAGAACTCTGTCATTTCCTTCTGTCGCCTTGCCGATTATTACAGCATTTATTCCTTTTTTATTTAATTCTCTTACAAGTCCGACTCCGTCCTTTGCAGCCATCAGCATTGATCCGCTTGAAATCAGGCCATAGGGATTTATATCATAAAAATTGCATATCTCAACTGTTTCCTGCTTTATCGGAATCGCCCTTAAATCTGCCTCGATGCCTACTGAGGATGACTCACCCATTTCCCATAAAGCTCCGAAAATACCGCCTTCCGTAACATCATGCATTGCATCAACGCCGTGTGCCACAGCGGTCATCGCATCCTCTACCACCGAGAAATATTTATCGAAATTCTTTGCCTCATCAACAAAATCCGAAGAAAATCTGCCCAGCAGTTCTTCCTCTTTTTCTTTTGCTATAATGCTCGATCCTTCGAGACCTATCCATTTAGTAACTATTATATCATCTCCGGCCTCGGCTCCACCTGTTTTTATTTCATGACCTTTTTTTACCTTGCCGACTCCGGTCACAGTTATGATCGGCTGTCTTACAGCCCGTGTTACCTCGGTGTGACCACCCATCACCTGTACATTGAGTTTCGCACACTCTTCCGATACCTGATGCATTATCTCACGTATGTCTTTTTCTTCGATATATTCCGGTAAAAGACACGAAAGCAGAACCCCTACGGGTTCTGCTCCTGCTGATGCAAGATCGTTAAGTGTAACATTTATCGAAAGTGCACCTATATCTCTGGTTGTACCGGTAATCGGATCGGTTGACATAACAAAAATCTCATCGTCTTCAAGCTGCATCATTGCGCAGTCTTCTCCGACTGCAGCTCCGACAAGAACTTCAGGACGTATAGTCTTTACTTCTTTTAAGATTGAGCGTTTCAGTATGCTTTCACTTACCTTACCAGTTTTCATCTGTATTTACTCCTATTACTGCTGTGACTCTTCTACCGCTTCCTGGCCTGCATCAGCCGCCTGCTGAGCCTGTGCTGCAGCCGCTGCTGCCACAAGTGCCTGCTGAGCCTGTTGTGCCTGCTGCTCTGCCACAACTCCTGCACCGCCGTCCAATGAGATTGAAGCCGCAACAGCCTTGGCATAATTTCCGTCCTGACTTGCTATTGCCGTCTGGATCGCCGATGCCGTTATTGCGTTATCTGTAGCAGTTCCAAGCGTGATCGTTCTTTCAACCGCCTTATAAGTACTTCTGTTTACACGGTTTCTCGAAACTTCTACACCATCCTCTTTAACTATCTTCCAATATTCCGAACTGTATCCTGTATGAGCCGACTGTACATGTACATATCCTGCAGGATGTGAGGAATCTCCTATTACCTTGTCTCCTACCGGCTCTGTGGTTGAAAGATCAACACTTTCAAATTCCAGTGTTCTGTTTGAAGGTCTTGTCTCCACGCCGTAGATCGTGAAGGTGATCGTCCTGTCTGCAGTTTTTCCCGCTATATATATCGGGTTATCCGTATTATTAGTAAATTTAAAGTCCTTCGAAGTTCCTGATATTGCAGCATCTCCAGAATGAGGCACATAATCAACAACCATCGAATGGTTCGATCTCTCATCCACCTGAAGCTCGGCTCTGAGTACTGCCTGATAAAGAGTGGTGGAAACCTGGCAGATACCTCCGCCTAATGACTCAACTACAAGTCCGTTCAGATAAGATCCTGCCAGAGCATATCCGTTCTCCTCAGAGAAAGGACTTACTGTTTCATATACCGAGAACTGCTCTCCCGGATAAAGGAGTGTTCCGTTTATATGCGAACAGCCTGTAGATACGTTCTTCGCCCTGTCTGATGATGACGATTTATAAGTTGTCGAATAGGTTCCGAGTACATCCGTTATTTTTGAAAGGCTCTCGGCATCTCCCTTCGGCTTTACTGTATCAACCACAAGTGCAAGGCTTGTATCCTCGCCC
>JAIKZC010000057.1 GCA_024682575.1 Lachnospiraceae bacterium
TGGTCGTCGGACTGCTTGGTAATGAAAGTTCTGATTCAAACAGATTTACACTTGTAAATCCAAAGTCTGAGAATGATGTACGATTACAAGCTACGCTTGCCAATCAGAACCCCACGGGCTTGCCCGTGGGTGCAGTCAGTGGCTAAAATGGATAAATCCTCCGGTAAGCACACACAGCATATCCACATCCAGTATGACGGATTAGGATCTATCCCTCTGAATGAACTCTTAGCAAGTGAAAAGGCGTGACCGAAGCCACGCCTTCACATTCTTTTAATTCTAACAGTATTTACTGTCTTATGACGCCCCGCCTTTGTGGGCGGCTCTTCTTTAACTATAAACCTGTTAAAATTCTCCTAATAAATAAAAATCAATTTATTTCTCCAATTGCCGTAAAGGTAAGTGGAGTATCAGACGAAAAGCTTTCAATATTAGACAGATCCTGTTCATAATCCTCTTCCGTAAGTGCTTCCCAGCTTTCGCCATTATCATAAGAAACTGACCACTTATTTGTTGCTCCTTCTGTCTCATCAGTTTTTATTGAGTACTGCGATAATAATTCATCAGAATTGGCAAATAAACAATAGGTGTGAATAATATTAACATCCTCACTTTCAGACATGTATTCTGCAACTACTGTACCATAGACTTTATAGTAATCTTTCAGATTGCCTGAAATCACATGGGTAGCCTTGCCATCTTTAGCTGCAAAAATATCATAGACTTCCTTGCTATCTATGTCTCCTATCAGCATTTCATCTACACCGTCGAGATTAAAATCAACATAACAATAACCTATAGTTTTCATGGGATCTTTAGATGCATCGCCCTGTGTCAATTCGTAATAAACCGGACTCAGATCTGCTGATTTAAGTTCATCAGCATCTTTAGCGCTTTCAATTTTACCTTTAATCTCCTTTAAGAGATCGCCATAAATTTCCTCGCCCTTTGTACCTGCTCCGTCTACATAAGTTCCACCATTAACAGATGCAACTGTTGAGGCTATTTCTCTTGCATTATTATAAAGGGAGCCATATGATTCGGGCATCTCATCGTTCTTAGTAATATCCCATTGTACATCTGTAGGAAATGATAAAACAATATGATATAGTTTTCCATCTTTTTCTGTCAGTTCACCTATCTTTGTAGAACCATCACTATATTTTGAATAGTCTTCAGTTGCTGCTACACCAAAAGTGAAACCTCCAAAACCTGCTTCGTTACTTTCCTTATCATAAATATTAATATCATCTTCATAACTGTATGCAAGATATGTTCCGGCAGCTTCAGCCGGCATTGTGATAGAAATAAATCCATTTGATACAACTCCATCACTGTCCGGTGTCAACTCCTCACCAAGACTATATTCCTCTTCTATTGCTCCTGCATCCTCTGTCGCAGCTTCAGTTTCTGATGCGCTCCCGGTTTCTGCAACTGATCCGGCAGTTTCTTCTGCCTGTCCTGAAGCAGCCTGTGAAGCTGTATCAGCTACCTTCTCAGCACTTCCGCACCCGGCTAATGTAACCGCACAAACTATAGCTAAAATTAACATTTTCTTCATCTTTTGTTCCCTCCTCATAAGATAAGATTTAATTTTATAATACCAAGATTTCATTTTTTTGTGAATATTGAATAGTTAAATCAGATGGCTTTAATTTAAGACAAAAAATAAAGACCATATATGCATTTTTTGTATATATGATCTTTAATATGCTTATAAAGTTAAATTCCATCCGTTATCACCATGATAGATCATTTTTTTCGTCATTCCTCCATCGATGCAAATATTCTCTCCGGTTATAAATCCTGCTTTATCTGAACATAAAAATAAAACCATATTTGCTATATCCAACGGATTTCCAACTCTCCCTGCCGGCTGCTGAGCAGCATCAGGACCTTCATACTCGCAATAATCTGTATCTATCCAGCCCGGAGAAATCGAATTGACCCTGATCTTTCCGGAAAGACTTACTGCGAGTGCATGCGTAAGTGCTGCAATACCACCTTTAGCTGCAGTATAGCTTTCTGTCTGTGGTTGGCTCATTCTATCCCTGGAGGATGAGATATTTATAACAGAAGCTTCTTTTTCAAAATACGGCAAAAAAAGCTTTGTAAGATAAAACGGTGCCGTCACTCCTACCGAAAGAGCGTAACCAAATTCTTCATAGCTGCATTCATCTATTCCCTTCATAAGAGGAAGGGCATTATTAATCAGAAAGTCCACCTTTCCGTACTTCTTTATCACGAACTCTGCAAACTCTTCAAGCGTTTCTTTTTTTGAAATATCACCAACAAAATGATCCCCATCAGCTTTATCAATTATTTCAACAAAAGCCCCATTTTTCCTAAATTCATCAGCTATACACTTTCCGATTCCATTTGCCCCGCCGGTTATAACAGCTAGTTTTTCATTAAAGTCATACATCTACTATTACCCTCATTATATAAACTGTATTTATTGTTAATAATATCTTATTTAATTGTCGAGAAATTAGCAATCAGAAAAACATATTAACTTCTGATAATTATTCCGCCTCCTATCACACAGCCTTCCTTATCATAAAAGACTGC
>JAIKZC010000063.1 GCA_024682575.1 Lachnospiraceae bacterium
TACCTCGAAAAGTCCCGAAAGAACAAGCACAAGGACTCCCATTACCGTTATATAATTTTTTGATTTATTTTTTATAATGTCATATACCTGAGTCACTATTATAAAGATCAGCATCAGACTCGATATCATATGATCAGCAAAGAGGAACTGCACGATGCTTCTTTTCCTGCTGATATAACATCCAAGAACATTTATTATAAAGATCATATCAACAAGCCAGAGTACAATATATAAATTTTTCCTGATCCTTGCATTGGCCTTTATTATATTTGCCTCGAACTGATACGTAAGTACCACCAAAGGCATCATATACAAAGAAAAATATTCGATAAAAGTTTTTGCCGAATAATTAGTCGTAATAAAAGACGAAGAGTTGGATGATGTGTATACCCAAAATCCCGCACACAACGAAAAAAGTGCAATGCAAAAGATTTTGAGAAGATCCACAATATCCACCACACAGAAGATTGCAAAAAGCATAGTGATAAATATGATACATATACCGAATATAAGAAAGAAATCACTTAAGAATGACGGGATCATCAACTCCTCAGCCATTTCATAAGATATTGTTTTTCCATCCCTTATCTCCGGTGAATATAACGAGGAAAAGGCATTTTTTTCATCTATGATAAGTTCTATCTCTATAATGCTCTCTTCCGTAAGGCCATGCAGATTTGCCCTGTGATATCCGGAACCGACAAGGTCTCCTTTTCTATACTGTTCCATCCCATAAGAATAAACAATTTCTCCATCTTTTCTTACTGTAACTACACTGTTCTTTATCAGCATCAAAAGAACAGTAGCTTCAATGTCGGTTTTGACACCCGTCTTTCTGAGAGTTACCATATCGCCATCTTTCAGGTTCCTAAACTTGAATTCCCTAAGGTCGACATCCTCATAAAGAGAGTCATTTATCTGAACCTCCCAGCCATCATTCAATATCACCTTATTATTCGGATCATAATCACTTATAAATAAACGCATGCAAAATAAAAGACAAGCCAAAGTAATTATTCCGACCATTGCAAAAAGCAATGCCGAAGTTCTGAAGTTTTTATCCCCTTTTCTTTTCTGCATATCTGCACACCCATGAAGTCCCATATACCAAATACCTTATACCCTATACCCTAATATCAGAAAGTTTCATGTCTTTACATCATCGAATGCCCCCGCAGTAGATGCAGATTGCTGCAATAGAGCCATTAGAAAATATAATTTTCCTCGATTTTATATTATATAGTATTATGGTCAAAATTACTTGTAAAATCTCATTTGTCCTTAATTCTGTACAATTAGCTTTTTACCATATTTCCAAGACAGCATTTGAAACTGCTGCAGGAAGCATAAAAAAGAACCGGCATAACACCGGTTCTTTCTTAAAGTTCTTAAAGTTTAAATCTTCCAACGATTTCCGTAAGTTCTTCGGCTGTGAGCTGCTGTTTTGTAGCCATATCCGCAACAGAATCCACGGATTCAACCATTGAAGTTATGGAATCTGTGATTTCACTGCTGTTGGTAGAGGTCTCCTGCGAACTTTCAGCTATATTCTGAACTGCCTTATTAACTTCCTCCATGTTATTTCCAATATTTTCTGTCATAGTATCGATCTGATTGGTAAGATTTCCAAAGAGATCTGCATCTCTTCCATACTGCTGACCTATCTCGACAAATCCGCTGTAGTCAGGAGTTACTGTATCTTTCAGGAATACGATAAGCTTATTGGAACCATCCGTAAGCTCTGCAAAAGCACCCTGGATCTCATCGATCGTTGCCTGGATCTCATTAACCGTATCATCCGTTTCAGTCGCAAGTTTACCTATTTCTTCAGCAACTACTGCAAATCCCTTTCCGGCTTCTCCGGCTCTTGCAGCCTCTATCGAAGCGTTAAGAGAAAGCAGATTGATCTGGGATGAAATTTCGGAAATAGAAGTTGCAAGTGTTCCGATCCTCGAAACAATCTCTGCCTTAGCTGCAGCAGCCTCTATCTCATTCTGTCTTTCTTCGGCAACCTTAACAGCTTCATCACACGAACGCTGGCTGTCATCCATGATCTTTCTTACACGTTCCTTTATCTTTACAACTTCTTCTCTTGCCTGCTCGGTCTGTTTTACAAGTCCCTGTACAGAATCATTTACTTCCTGTACGGAAGCACTTACCTGCTCAGTTGCAGCTCCCGATGACATCATTGCATCATTGACAGCCGCCATATTCGACTGTATTTTCTGGAACTCTGCCGAAAGCTCCTCGCTCATTGCACCAAGGGTACTGGCAGCATCATTGATATTACTGGATTCCTTTGCAATACTTCCTATAACACTCTTGTTGTTATCAAGCATTTTATTCAGGGAATGTCCCATGCTGGCAAACTCGTCTCTTCCCTTGACATCAAGCGGATCAACCGTGAAATCACCTGCTGCAAGTGTATCAGAGAAATTCTTTACCTTTGCTATAATTACTGTCATGCTATTGATCACTAAGAATATTGCCAGCATACATACAACAATTATTGCAAAGGATAACAATGCCAATTTGAAACCAAGTGCTGTTGATTCTGCTGTGATCTCAGACATAGGAAGCACGCCTATAACCTTCCAGTTAACGTTAGGAACATTATCCCACATTAAGCACCATGGCTTACCATTAACTGTATATGTAAGATTGCCTTTTTCCTCTGCAATGATCTGATCGGCAAACTGGGCAATATTTCCATTCTGTGAATCTTTCAGGTAAAGATCCTGACTCTTGCAGTCTTCCATTGGTGTCACAATATATCTGCCATCGCCGGTTACAAGCATTGCATAACCGTTCTTACCGATCTGAAGTTCATTTACAAAAGTCTCGATTGATGAAAGGCTGATATCAACCGTTACGCATCCCCTGAATTTTTCATGCAGAAGCATCGGTGCAGAACATGAAGCCATTATAGTATTGGAAGTAGGATCGTAGTAGGGATCTGTAAAATGTGCACCTATAACCGTCATATCCTTTACAGCAGTATAATATTCCTGTTCAAAATAATTATATTCTGCATTTGAATAATCCCATGTCTCTGCTATCTCACCATTGTCCAGATACCAATATGGACCGCAATACTCCTTTTCCTTATCAAAGAGATAGGGTTCAAACCAAAGACCGGAGCCCATGACCATATCATTGTGCAGTATCATTCCGCTTGCTGACTCTAAAAAATCAGATAATTCGAGCTTTTCAAAATATTTTCCGAAAGTATTGGCCAGATCTATCGCAGACATTCTTATCTGTTCAATATCTCCTCGCATAGAAAGAGCACCTGCATTCAATGATTTCTGCTGTGCATCAATAGTCAGTTCTATTGTTTTGTTTCTCATTGTTATAACGCAAATACACGTCAATATAACAAATCCCACAACCATAACCGGCAGTATCATCCCAATCATTTTCACTTTGATACTGGTCTGCTTAACCTTAGTTTTCTGATCAGTGCCCTTCGAGCCCTTTGCTTCCTTCATTTGAGTTATGCCCCCTCTCAATAAATTTATCTGTTCTGTCACTTTCATCACCCTTAAAGTGCAGTCCACGTTTTCATCTGTATAGTGATTATCGTCTATAAAACGTGATAAATTTATATCAAAAAAGAGCAAAATTTTGATGTTTCGAAAAAAGATCAAAAACTATATATTTTTGCGACTTTATTACAAAATCTGAATTTTACGAAATATTCATTATGAGAGGAGAATTTTCATCTCATCGAGAACTTTAGTTGATATATTTATAAAATCATCCTTTTCGCTCTTGCCTTTTTTGTAGATAAAGAGCGGTTTGCCTGCTGCCTTAAAGGTAAGGGCTCCATCGAATTTATCAAGAAAAGGTTC
>JAIKZC010000330.1 GCA_024682575.1 Lachnospiraceae bacterium
TTGCCATAAGGCCCTTCCGGAGAATCTGCAGAAACAATTACCTGACGCCATTCGTGTTCATCACCGTCATTCCCTCTGAGAGTGACGGTTATATAAAATTTTTTGCCGTCTGTAGAGATATCGGGAGCCCAGTAGCCTCGGCCTCCCTCCATTTTTTCAAGACCTGCCCATTCGGGGTTATCAATTGCATAGGCAATTCTTTCCCAATGAATCAGATCTTTTGATTTTGAAATTGGAAGACATGGGAAAAAAGTAAAGCTTGAATTTACCATGTAAAAATATTCGCCAACGCGTATCATAGTGGGATCCGGATTGAATCCGGGTCTTACGGGATTGTGAAAACTCTCTTCCCAGGAGAAGCCCGTAACCCGATTGAATAGTTCTAAAGCTCTGTTGTTTCCTAGTCTTTTGGCAATGTCATAAGCGCTTTCTCCTTTGTAGTCGCTATCCAGGGGAGAAAGTGTGATCAACAGAGTAAGGTATTCTATCAGTTCATAGTTTCCGCTTTCAACAGCAGCGCCAAGAAGAGAAACGTGATCTTTATCATAGATCGCAGCACTTGGGAGCTGGTGCTCTATATAGTCTCTGACTGCGCCAAAATCTCCGTTTCGAGCAGCTTCAAAGGCTTTTTCGTTTACATCGTACTTATAATCCTGTTCCATAATAAAATAAACCTCTTTTTTTCTTATATCTATATACTATTACGCTATGGAATGCTACATAGTTTTAGGAGGATTTATTACTGAACCGCAAATTTTTTGACAGTTTTGTGCAATGCTTCTGTTTCTTCCGCTTAAAAGGGGAAGAATGTCGATTGAGAGAGGAAGGACGATGAAATAAAATCTAATTATAGATTAAGAAAATCAAGCGGAGGTAATTATAATATGTCAAAGATGAAAGCAGCTTTAATGTACGGGCCAAATGATATTCGTGTGGAAATGACAGATAAACCGGAGTGTCCTGAAGATGGACTTATATTAAAAATAATGGCAGTCGGACTTTGCGGTTCAGATATCAGAAATCTTACGTCTGACTCCAGAAAAGGAAAATATCCTTTTATTTACGGACATGAAATTGTTGGATGCGTTGATGAGGTCGGTTCTAAGGAGACAAAGTACCATGTTGGACAGCGGCTCTTTCTTTTTCCTGGAACATATTGTATGGAGTGTGATAATTGTCTGAGTGGACACAGCGAAAACTGCGAGAACGAGCATGTTGCAAAGCTTGCAGGTACAGGGGGATTTGCACAGTATATCGCAGTTAGCGGTGAAAAGATACATTATGGCGGAATATATGAAATTCCGGATGATGTAACTTATGAAGCAGCAAGTCTCGGTGAACCGCTCACATCTGTTTTTGCCTGCCTTGAAAATGCGAAGATCGGATACAGTGACACAGTAGTGATCATCGGGGCAGGTCCGATAGGTGACTTTATGGCACAGATATCAAAGATCCGCGGAGCATCAAAGGTTTATATGATCGATATCAATGAGCACCGTCTTGAAATGGCAAAACAGTTTGGAGTAGATGAGATCATAGTAAGTGATAAAGATGATCCTCAGTATGCGATTGATAAGGTTTTGGAACTTACCGGAGGTAAAGGTGCTGACAAGGTTATTTCTGCAACACCTGCTAATGCAACTCAGGCACAGTCACTGCATATGGTAAGAAAAGGGGGGCTCGTGGTATTTTTCGGAGGAGTGCCAAAAGGTTCACTTACGGAGCTTGATACTAATCTGATCCACTATAACAATATCTGGATAAAGGGGCATTTCGGAGCATCCTATGATCAGTCAAAAAGAGCATTTGCACTGGCTATTTCAAAAGGATTTCCGGCGGATAAATTTATCACGCATATACTTCCTCTCGATAAAATAAATGAAGGTATTGACCTTACAAGAACCGGAGAAGCTATAAAAGTAGTTCTTCATCCATGGGATTAAATAAATAAAAAAAGTTCTGCGGCTTTGATGAGTCGCAGAACTTTTTTATTATAAATTATTTATTATAAATCTTTACCGGTAAGAAGCTTGTATGCTTCGAGATATTTAGCAATAGTCTTGTCGATGATGTCCTGAGGAAGGTCATAATTGCTGTCCGGGTTAGCCTTGAGCCAGTCACGAACGAACTGCTTATCAAATGAAGGCTGTGAATGACCGCTTTCATATCCCTCTAAAGGCCAGAAACGGCTTGAATCCGGTGTGAGCATTTCGTCTGCAAGGACTACATTTCCATCCTCATCGAGACCAAACTCGAACTTTGTATCTGCAATGATTATGCCCTTTGTAAGTGCGTAGTCAGCGCATTTTTTATAAAGAGCGATCGTGTTGTCACGGATTGCTTTTGCATATTCCTCACCGTGTCCGGGGAAATCACGCTCAAGAACCTCGATGCTGCGCTCGAAGTCGATATTTTCATCATGATCACCTATCTCAGCTTTTGTGCTGGGGGTATAGATAGGTTCAGGAAGCTTGTCGCATTCCTTTAATCCTTCCGGAAGCTTGATACCGCAAACAGTACCATTCTGCTTGTAGCTTTCCCAGCCGCTTCCTGTGATATAACCGCGAACGATGCACTCTATAGGAAGCATTGTGAGCTTCTTTACAAGCATGCTGTTTCCATCAAATTGCTCCTGTCTGAAAAATTCGGGCATCTCGTTTACATCAGTTGTTACCATGTGATTCTTGATGATATCACCGGTGTAATCGAACCAGAATTTTGACATCTGTGTTAAAACAGTTCCCTTTTTGGTAACCTTGTTTTTAAGGATTACGTCGAATGCAGAGATACGATCTGTAGCAACCAGAACGAGTGAATCGCCTACATCATAGATCTCACGTACTTTGCCTTCTTTAAAAGGTTTGAATTCCTTCATAACTTTACTGCCTCCTTGGGGTGTATAGCATTAAATCGCAACAGCTTTAGTATAAAACTTTAAAGGAGAAAATAAAAGCAGAAGTTTTATCTTAGGGCAAATTTATTGATTTGCTTCGATATGAGAATAAAAAATCGTTAAATATACAGATTGCAATAAAAAAAAATAATGTTATTATAATCTTGTCAGAAACTGAAAAATGGTTTCCGACGTCAAAATCTTTATTAAATGAAACGCAGAGTAGACAGTGAGGCGTTAAGTGTCGGATGAACAGGGAGTTGACATCCGGACGAAAAGAAAGTTGAAGGCTTTCTTGCGGTCTTGCAGTCGCATCCCGCTGCTGTATTGAATGTTCATT
>JAIKZC010000111.1 GCA_024682575.1 Lachnospiraceae bacterium
GAAGAGGTTCTTAAAAAGGCTCTTTCAGAGGAAGGTCCGGTTTTGGTCGACTGCAGAATAGATAAAGACGATTCTGTCTTTCCTATGGTGTCACCAGGTGCTTCAATTTCAGAAGCTTTTGATGAGGATGATCTTAAAAAGAGAAAAAAATAAAGCTGTTTCTTGACTTTAACGTGTTAAAGAGTTAGAGTATTGTAGATACATAAAATCATTTACTAAAACTACAAATATTTTTTCAAAGAGGAGAAAATCAGGATGGGAAGAGTTTATAATTTTTCAGCAGGACCTGCAATGATGCCTGTTGAAGTTCTTAAGACATGTGCTGAGGATATGCTTGATTACCATGGTTCAGGCCAGTCGGTAATGGAGATGAGCCACCGTTCAAAGGTTTACGATGAGATCATTAAGACTGCTGAGAAAGACTTCAGAGAATTAGTTGGAGTGCCTGACAATTATAAGGTACTTTTCCTTCAGGGCGGAGCAAGCACACAGTTTGCCATGATCCCAATGAACCTTATGAAGAATAAGGTTGCTGACTACATCGTTACAGGTCAGTGGGCTAAGAAGGCATACCAGGAGGCTTCAAAATACGGAAAAGCCAACAAGATCGCATCCTCTGAGGATAAAACTTTTACATACATTCCTGATGTATCAGATCTTCCGATCAGTGAAGATGCTGATTACGTATATATCTGCCAGAATAATACGATCTATGGAACGAAATATAAGGAACTCCCCAACACAAAGGGTAAGCTTCTTGTATCTGATGTATCCTCAATGTTTTTAAGTGAGCCTATGGATGTTACAAAATATGGCATCGTTTACGGCGGCGTACAGAAGAACGTAGGTCCTGCAGGTGTTACTATCGTTGTTATCAGAGAAGATCTTATCAGAGATGATCTTGACGAAAGTGTTCCTACAATGCTTCGTTACAAGACACACGTTGATTCTGATTCACTTTATAATACACCTCCCTGCTACAATATCTATGTTTGTGGTCTGGTATTCAAGTGGCTCAAAGAGATGGGCGGACTTGAAGTAATGAAGAAAAAGAACGAAGAGAAGGCAAAGATCCTCTATGATTTCCTTGATTCTTCAAAGATGTTCAAGGGAACCGTTGTTCCTGAATATCGTTCACTTATGAATGTTCCTTTCGTAACAGACTCTGATGATCTTAATAAGAAGTTCATCGCAGAGTCCGGAGAAGCAGGATTTGTTAACCTTAAGGGCCACCGCACAGTTGGTGGAATGAGAGCTTCTATCTACAATGCAATGCCTAAAGAGGGTGTTGAAAAGCTTGTAGAGTTCATGGCCGACTTCGAAAAGAAGAACGCATAAGAGTTTGAACTAAATAGGGAATCCGCTTTCGGGCGGATTCCATTTAATTAAGAATTTAAGGAGATTCGGAAAATGTTTAAATATAGCTGCCTCAATCCGATTGCAAAGATCGGTCTTGACGGATTTGATAAAAACTTTGTTGCCTGCGATGAGCTTAAGGATTCTGACTGCGTGCTCGTACGTTCTGCAAAAATGCATGATATGGAACTTCCTGACAGCCTTCTTGCCATAGCAAGAGCAGGTGCCGGTGTAAATAATATTCCTGTTTATGATTGTGCAAGCAAGGGTATTGTAGTATTCAATACACCGGGAGCAAATGCAAACGGTGTTAAGGAGCTTGTTATTGCAGGAATGCTTTATGCTTCAAGAGGACTTGTAGACGGAATTAACTGGGTAAATGCCGAGAAGGACAATCCGGAGCTTGGAAAATTAGCAGAGAAGCAGAAGAAGAACTATGCAGGAACTGAGATATCAGGAAAGAAGCTTGGTGTTATCGGACTTGGCGCTATCGGTGTAAGAGTAGCTAATGCAGCAGTCAATCTCGGTATGACGGTATACGGTTATGATCCTTATATCTCCGTAGACAGCGCATGGCATCTTTCAAGAGCTATAAAGCACGTAACAAATGTAGAGGAGATTTACGCTAACTGCGATTATATCTCAGTCCATGTACCTCTTCTTGATTCTACAAGACATATGATCAACCGCGAGTCTATCAAGCTTATGAAGGATTCTGTAATCCTTCTTAACTTCGCAAGAGATGAGCTTGTTGATGAAAAGTCAGTTGTAGAGGCATTGAAGCTTGGAAAGATGAGGAAATATGTTTCTGATTTCCCGAACAATACAACAGCTGGACAGGAAGGCTGCATAGTAACACCGCACCTTGGAGCATCTACAGAGGAATCTGAGGATAACTGTGCTGTAATGGCCGTTAAGGAACTTATGAATTACATGGAGAACGGAAATATCATCAATTCCGTAAACTTCCCGAGAATAGATATGGGATGCTGTGAAACAGCAGGCCGTGTACTTGTAATGCATGAGAACAAGGCTAACATGATCACTAAGTTCTCAAGTTATTTCGGTGATGCAGGAATAAATATTGCTGAGATGAACAATAAATCAAAGGGAGCAAATGCTGTTTCCATGTTCGATATCGACAGCCCTGCAACAGATGATATTATCGAAAAGATTTCAGCTGTACCAGGTGTATACAGAGTAAGAGTAGTTAAATAATAGTTATACTAGAACAATAAAAGGCCACGGAAGAATCATCAAATGATAAGTTTCCGTGGCTTTTTCTTTTTACTGATTAATATTTATTTAAGGCTGTATTCGAGTCTTACGGTTATCGTTGCGGTTTTATATCTTGAGCTTGTATCGAAATATCCGTCATAGGTATAATCAGATGTGCCTGAATTGGCTGCGGTTATCTGAAATACTCCGAGACTTGAATTGGCAAGCTTTCCAATGTTTGCACCGGCATTTTTGGCGATTATATCAATTCTCTGCTTTGAATTTTTAGAAGCTTCATCAATGAGCTCAAATTTTAATTCGTCCAGGTTTGTATAGTAGTATTCAGGTGCATTGGATTCAAATTCAATACCGGAATCAAGGAGACTCGATACATCAGTTGAAATAAGCTCCACCTGATCAAGATTGCTCGAAGTAATGGTTACGCTTTGAGAAAGATCATAGCCATCAAACACAGAACCTGTATAATTTCCCTGACCGTCATAGGTGTCACGGCTTCGCTGCTGGATAGATACAGCACTGAATGATATTTCGTCATCTGTAAGTCCGTTATTTTTTAAGTATTTTTCAACTATGGATTTATCTTTTTTTATAACGTCATAGGCTGCCTCTGAAGTGTAGGCATAAGCAGAATAGCTTCCGTTCCATACAATGAGGTTTGACTCAAAGTCTTTGCTGGCAGAGCCGGTAGCAGATATTGTATGAGAAGTAGCTGATCTGAAATTGGTAAGTCCGAAAGCCAGGGCAGCGGCACTGCCGAGAATTGCAATGGCGATTATGACTGACGCGGCAACAGATCTGCCTTTAGCTCCGTTGCTGTTATTATTGTTGTTGACTGGAATCTGATTATTTAACATCCCGTTTTCCATTAATTATTCCTCCCTTAGATAACTTTAATTTTACAAAAAGTCCCACTCTGTTAAAATTATAACATGTTTATCCTAAATATATTCTTTAGATATTATTTTTTGTGTTTAAAATTATGATCATTTTGCAATGTATCCCATTGACACACATATGTCCGTGTGATAGAATACTCGTATGCAAAAATACTGATGAACAAAAGTACAAAGACTGCAATGCGGCAGATAATCCTGGAAAAGGAAGTTCTGCCTTTTATTTTAACTAAAACGATGTAACGCACTAAAGTGACAAAACGTCAAAGCGACAAAAAGGTGAAGTGGAAAAGTGCTTTTGTTCAGAGGATTTAATTTTTTTAGGAGGATTTATTTATGAAAAGAAGAGTTTTAGCATGCTTAATGGCATGTGCTGTAACTCTTTCACTTGCCGGATGCGGAAGCACAGCGGTTTCCGGTGTAAGTGAAAGTGCCGGCGAAACTGCCGGTTCAGCTGCAGCAACAGAGACTGCCGGTTCAGAAGCAGCAGCTTCAGGCGAGGCTTCAAGCGAAGACTTAAATGTAATGATCGAGACACCGGTAGAATCGCTTGATCCGCAGGTTGCACAGGATGGTACATCATTCGAGGTACTTGCCTGCTTTACAGACGGACTTATGCAGATGGATTCAGATGGTCAGGCAGTCCCTGCCCTTGCAGAATCCTATGATATTTCGGATGACGGACTTACATATACATTCCATATCAGAGAGGATGCAAACTGGAGCAACGGTGATCCCGTTACCGCAGCAGATTTCGTATTTGGCTGGCAGAGAGCTGTTGATCCGGATGTA
>JAIKZC010000158.1 GCA_024682575.1 Lachnospiraceae bacterium
GCATCCGTAATTGCCACAAAGGAGAATGTATGTCCAAGATTTCTTCCTGAAGAGCTTGGAATTGATCCTACAAAGGTCTCTTGAGGATACAGGAATCCCGGTGAAAATTTAAAAATGATTGCTATTCGAAATAGCTGATGATATATTTTAATCAGATAAACTAAAACTATTATTTTATTCATTAAGAAACGGGGGTAAACTTATGGATGATGATATGGCGTTAGTTGGTGTATTGGCTGGTCTTGGAATTATGCTTGTGTTTGCGGTTTTCATAGCCCTGATAATATATATTATTTCGGCTATTGCAACTTTTAAGTACCTCAAGGTCAGAAATTACAAGAATGCATGGATGGCTTTCATACCTTATGCAAATCATTATGCAGCAGTTGAAGCAACTTACGGTGATGTTGAAAAGATAAAGCTTTTCGGACTGGAAGTTCCGTCTGTAGTAGTTAAGCTTTTTCCAATAATTGTGAGTGCGGCATCGGGGATAATCTCACAGATTCCGGGAGCAGGAAGCTCCTTAAGCTCACTGGTATGGCTGCTCCAGATCGCTGTCTCCGTAGTGATCTACAGAGATCAGTTTTATAGGATCAGAAAAGAGATCTCACTTGGCTTTGCTATCTTTGCAAATCTCTTTACAATCGTGGGAATTATATATCTTTTAGTATCCTGCAGCGGTCTCAGAGAAGGTCAGTATGATTACGCAACAGATACTGAGGTGCTTGAGTCGCAGGCATGATCAGCTTAAAAAAGGGAAGCCGCAGTAAATGCAGATTTCTCTGATAAAGTTATTAAAAACATATATGGAATACAGTCATTTGAAAGTGGAAATTCTAATCTTTAAGAATTTCCACTTTTTTACTAAATCAGGCAGATTTTTTTTCTTCGTCCGTATATAGATATATAAGGTTGATTTTTTTTTGTGAGGTGACTGCTATGAGAGTAAGATATCGTGAAGATTTGGTAAGATTATTTAATTATATGCAAAAGCTTGAAAAGCTTTATCCCGGTACGTTTACAAAAGAAAGGAAATTAGCTCCGGGGAAAACAGAGGAGTCACTTATATCTATTGTCTCTTCGCTCATTACAAGTTTTCCCAAGGATAATAATCCTAAAACAGAAACAGTTCGTAAAAAAGTGGAGAAGAATGGTCAAAAAGAGTTTATCTTTGTAGAAAGGCCTGTAAAACAAGCCAGTGTTCGTACATTAAAAGATGATTTTGCGGTAGTAGGTGATTTTGAGTCTGAAATAAATGAGAGATTTCTGGACAATATAGATAATATCTACGACAGGGTCGCTGCAGAGATTAATAATATCAGGGAGATAAAGCTTCTGACCGAAGACTCACAGGGAAAGGAAGTTAATTATCATACCAAGGCTTTTCTGGATCATGTATCGAATTACATGAATTATGTGAAAAGTAATAAACACGGCAAAACTTTTTTTGAAAAGTACCCTTACCTGGAATATATTGAGGAAGGCTACATGGATCTTACAGAGCCGAAATCAAATGGAAAATATTCTAAGGATCTCGAGAATGGCGAAGAAAAATTTCCAATATATAAGCTCGGTAATGAATTGAATAAAGTCTGGCCTCTTTTGGATAAAATAGATTCAGATAAAAAAATCAGAGGATTAAATCTAAATGCTGAGAATAAATATAGGGAAAAGCTGAAAAAAAGCTTTGAAATAATAGAAGAAAGCAGCAAGAAAATTGATGAATTGGGAGAAGAACTTAATTCAACAGAAGATGATCTTGATAAGCCTCTGAGAATAGATAATATGTATGCAGATGAAGGCGGGAATAAAAAAGAGGCATCAAAACATCTTATGTTTCCGCAGAGGCTTTATCTGGGTAATTCATTTGCAAAAAGAATCAGCTCTCATGATATTTTAGAAGCGCTCAATAATAACTGGCCGCTTGCATATCTCACAGACTATAAAGATTTCAAGGAAAATCTGAAAGCTTGCCAGGACTTAGAAAGTAAACTTAAAGAAATTAGAGATAATAATAAAGATAAATGGAATGCTAACAGAGAAGAATTATATAAAATAGTTCAGAAATTCAATAAGGAAGCTGTGATCGATAAAACCAGCCTTGCATCGGATAAAGGCAGACAAAATTATTTCACGGGTTTCCTGAATAATATACGTGAGCTTAATGATAAGATGGACGCAATTTCAGGCGTAAAGGTATTCAGCAAAGCGGGATCTGCTGAAAACGAATACGATAAAGATATGCTGGATTTGCTGAATAGCATTGCTGTCAGGGAAAAAACACTGGCAATATATGAAAATATAAATAAGACTGCCGGTAAGGCATATGGTATTTATAAAGATCCGAAAGTTGAGGCAAAAAAAGAAGCAAACATAACAAAGAAAATTGAAGTAAAAACTGAGAAAAAAGAAGAAGCTAAGGCTGAGAATAAAGAAAAGGCAAAAGAAGGAGGAGATACAAAAGAGGAGGAAGCATTTGTAGATAAGGCAGGTATGGCTTTTTATCTGACACAGAAACTGATAGATGATACACCGTGGTATCATTTTAACAGCAGTCAGTTCAAGGATATTAAAAATACTACCATTCCGAAATTACAGTCGGACTACAAAGCAAT
>JAIKZC010000167.1 GCA_024682575.1 Lachnospiraceae bacterium
AATGCAAACCTTATAAATCTTTCCAGCTATCTTATTTCACGAAGATCAGTTATTATAAGTTCCGGTCTCAGATCATTTTCATTGACCGGAACTTTCTCAACTATCTGTTCATCATAGCATATTGCAATGGTTCTGGCTGTCCTGGCTGATTCGGAAATAAACCTGTCATAATATCCTCTGCCATATCCGATCCGATTTCTATCAGTATCAAAAGCAACTCCCGGCATTAATATAAGATCTGCTTCTTTAATCTCAAAACAACTTTCTTCAGGTTCCGGAATGCCCTTATATCCATCAATAAGATTTTCTAAAGAATCTATCTTGAGAAATCTCATCTCTGTCTTTGATATTACCCTTGGCAATGCTATGCTTTTTCCGGATTTAAGCATGTCCTCGATCATAAATAAGGTTTTTACCTCAGAACCATAACCTGCAAAAAAGAAAATCGTTTCCGCATTACAAAAAACCTTATTTTTACAAAGTTTTTCATAAATTTTTCTGGATTTTTTCTCTCTTTCTACCTCATCTATCAGATTTCTTTTTTCTATTATCCTATTTCTAAGGGATTTTTTTAATTCCCTGATATCAGAATCAGAACTCATCTTCAAAATAATCACTCACATAAAAATCAGGATTTGCATGTGCCTCTATCCATGTTCCGACGTCTTTTCCCTCTACTATTTCATGAATTACACCAAGGTCTTTAGAATTTGCAATGACCATATTTGCTCCGGACTGTGAGGAAATGTGCGCTGCTCTCATCTTTGTAGCCATTCCTCCGGTTCCCCTGCTGCTTCCGGTAGTTCCCTTAGCATAAGAATCGTACTCATCTGTAAGATTTTCTATATATGAAATAAACTTAGCATCCGGATTAGACCTGGGATCATCTGTATAGAGTCCGTCAATATCCGAAAGTAATATCAAAAGATCAGCATGTGTAATGGAAGCAACTACCGATGAAAGCGTATCATTATCACCAAATTTGATCTCATATGTTGAAATAGAGTCATTTTCATTTACTACAGGAATAGCTCCGAGTTTAAGAAGCTCTTCAAAGGTATTTGCAACATTGTATCTGTCTATATTATTTTTAATATTTCGCGTTGTCATGAGTACCTGAGCTGTAATCTGATTATATTCGCCAAAGAGCTTTTCGTAGATCATCATAAGCCTTCCCTGACCAATTGCAGCTGCAGCCTGCTTAACCCTTAATTTCTCATCAGGGCGCTCAGGATCTTCATTTCTACCATCATAGAAAGTATCATTGATTCTTGCTGCCTTGAGTCCTACAGAAATAGCGCCGGAGGAAACAAGGATCACTTCATGACCCGCATTATTCAGATCAGAAAGCTCTCTGACAAGTTTCTCAATGCGGACAAGATCGGCACCTCCTGTTTCAGGGTGCGTAATAGAAGATGACCCGATCTTGACAACTATTCTTTTTATAGAAGATACATCTCTTTTATTTCCCATTTTTATTGATTTCCTTTATTATTTTCTCTGCTGTTTTCATGCCATCCATGGCCGCCGACATTATACCGCCTGCATAACCGGCGCCCTCTCCGCTCGGATATATACCGATTATGCTTGAATTTCCGTTTTCATCTCTGTTGATTCTGACAGGTGAAGATGTCCTGCTTTCAACTCCTGAAAACAAAGCATCAGGGTCATCAAATCCTTTTATCTTATGTGCAAACAGATGCATGCCTTCAATAATATCCTTTGATACAAAATCAGGAAGTACTTCTCTTAAGTTTCCAAAGTCATACTTTCCCTTGCACATAGGCTTTATTTTTCCAAATTCTGTACTTATCTGATTCTTTTCAAAATCGCCAAATCTCTGATATGGAAGTTTACCATTTGCAGCTTTATAAGCACTCTCTTCAAGTTTACGCTGAAACTCTACCCCGGCAAGTACTCCCTCGCCAGCAAAGTCCTTCGGCGATACAGTTACGATTATTGCGCTGTTAGCATTGCCTGAATCACGTCCGTGATTACTCATTCCATTTGTTACAAGTCTGCCCTTTTCACTGGAAGCGTTTACAACAAATCCTCCGGGACACATGCAGAAAGAATATACTCCACGCCCATCTGATGCCTTTGCGGTTGTTTTATACGGACAGGCAGGAAGATTTTCAGCATATTCATTACCATACTGTGCCCGATTTATCATCTCCTGAGAATGCTCAACACGAACCCCAATTGCAAAGGGTTTAGCCTCCATAGACAAATTTTTTTCATTCAGCATTTCAAATGTATCCCTTGCTGAATGGCCGATACATAGTATACATCTGGACGCAGGAATTTTTTCTGAATTATTAACAGTAATAGAAATAAGATTTCCTTCCAAATCAGAATCGAATCCTGTAAGTTTTGTATTAAAACGAATTTCTCCACCAAGCTCTATAAATTCTTTTCTAAGGTTTTTAACAACTTTGATCAAAACATCAGATCCTATATGGGGTTTTGCATCTGTAAGGATTGCAGGATCAGCTCCAAAGTTCACAAAGTTCTCCAAAACATAGCGGCTCCTGCCCTCTGTATCATGTACAAGTGTATTAAGCTTTCCATCAGAAAATGTACCGGCTCCGCCTTCTCCAAATTGAACATTAGATTCAGGATCCAGTTCACTGCCCTCCCAGAAAGAATCCACTTTCGATCTTCGGCTGTCAACATCTTCTCCTCTTTCTATAACAATAGGACGAAGTCCCGCTCTAGCCAAAATTAAAGATGCAAACATTCCTGCAGGTCCAAAACCAACAATTACAGGTCTTTCAAGGTTTTCAACGGTTTTGATTAACTTTGGTAATCTATATTTTTTCTCTTTGTATATCGATACATCCTTAGAAGCCGAGCGTTTTACTAAAGCCTCCTCATTGTCAGCCGAAAGAAGAATAGAATAAATATACAATATCTGACTCTTTTTTCTGGGAGGGCAGTGAACTGGATCCTGAATCTAATGTTCAATTTGGAGAAGGCGGAGCCGGTACATTTTCTGATGGA
>JAIKZC010000238.1 GCA_024682575.1 Lachnospiraceae bacterium
AATATACATATCGCGTAAATGTCAGCGGCAAGGCTGATTTCTATAACGCATCAGAAGATAAAGAAAACTATGCAAGTCTTCGACAGAACAGATTTGTGACAATTCATTTTTTATCCAGTGGAAAATTTACAATAGAACAGACAAGTGAATATAAAAATATAGACTATGAGAATGAGTATGAAAACATGTCAAATTCCGAGTCTGAAAATTCTGCTGTTTCACAGAATGAGTCACCCTCAGAAAATGAAATGCCATCAGACGATGATACACCATCAGACGATGAGACACCTTCAGATAATGGAATACCTTCAGATGACGTAAATCCTTCAGATGACGTAAATCCTTCAGACAATAATGCTCCATCAGATAATGAGGATCATTCTGAGGATAATATCTCAAATGAAGATTTTATACCGGATGATTCAGGAAAAATATATGAATTTGATGATATAGAATATATTTTCATAAAGGATGCAGATGGATATGCTATTAAAATAACGGGATTGACTGATACTGGTAAAAAATCAAATATTATTAAAATACCATCTGAAATAAAAGGATATAAGGTAATAGAGATTGCGAAAGATTTCCTGAATGGGAATAATGCAGATTGTGTAATATTCGAGAACGGAATAAATGATAGTATTGAGATTCCGGATAATCTTTTAAGAAATGGCGAAAGCAATATTTTTTATGTAATTCATAAATATACAGTAATACACGAAAAAGAAAATCTTGATGGAAGCTATTCTGAATCGGAAAAAGAAATATTTGAAGAAATAAGTGGAAAATCAGTTATACCGGAAGTAAAAGATAATGAATTGTATGAAGGATTTGAAAAGCCTGAGAGAAAAATAGTGAAGGTAAAATCTGATGATTCTGCAAAAGTTACTTACAGATATAAGCGAAAAATATTTAATGTTACATTAACAGCTGGAAGAGGAATAGCTTCAATTTCCGGTAATGGAAATTATAAATATGGATCTCAGGTATCAATAAATGCCGTTACAAAAACAGGCTATCATTTTAATGGATGGTCAGGAAATATGGGAAACTGGATTGGAGAAAAGCTGGAGTCGACATTTAATATGCCGGCAAGAGATATAGACTTAAGAGCTGATGCAATGCCTGTGAAATACAGCATATCTTATAATCTTGCAGGAGGAGAATTTAATTGCGATTATCCTGTAAGCTATACAACTGAATCAGCCAATATAATAATTCCAAAGCCTGTAAAGGAAGGATATATTTTTACAGGATGGAATAAAGAAAATTCAGAATCAACAAATCCTGATGAGATGATAAAAACAGGATCATATTATGATAAAGTTTACATTGCAAACTGGAAGGCCAGAACTGATACACCATATACAATTTACTATGAACTTGAAAAAATAGATGGCAGCGGTTATGAAACAAAAGAAATAATAAAGCAGAAAGGTGAAACTGATAAAAAAGTTCAGCCTGAAGTAAAAAACTTTGAAGGATTTGAATCACCCCAGGCAGAATATATTACGATCAGAGCAAATGGAAAAGCATCAATAACTTATAGATATACAAGAAAATTCTATGAACTTGAACTTTCATACAAAAATGGAACCATTGGAAAAAATTTAAGAAATAAATATAAATATGGGACAAATATAAAATTAAATACAGGATTAAAAAAGGGATATGGCAATCTGAGAATAGTAAATGAAAAAGGAGAGTTGCTTAAACCGGAATTTACAATGCCAGCGCGATCATTAAAAATCATAGTTGAAGCAAAAGCTGACGAATATAAAATAAGTTATGATCTTAATAATGGAAATATGAAAAAAGGTGAATCAAATCCTCTTAAATATACAGTGGAAAGTGATAGCTTTTCAATAAAACCACCTGTTAGAACAGGATATACATTCAGAGGATGGACAGGATCAAATGGCGATACTCCACAGCAATATATTACAATAGTCAAGGGAAAAGAATTCGGAAATAAAAGTTATAGGGCAAACTGGACGACTAATAACTATAAAATAACATTTGATGCGAACGGAGGAAGTGGAAGCAAAAACATTGAAAAAATATATGGAAGCGAAATAGGATCATTACCTGTTCCAAAAAAGGATAATTATGATTTTACAGGCTGGTATGACAATAGTGGTAAGAAAATAAATGAACATACAAAAGTACCGGCATCTAATGTAACTTATAAAGCCGGATGGGAAATCAAAAAATATGAATTGATAATTGATACAAATGGAGGAAGCTGGTCAGGAAAAAGCGGAAAGGTGTCGGTAAGAAATCCAAAAGGTACTGTAATAAGTCTTCAAAATCCATCAAGAAAGAATTATAAGTTCATGGGATGGAAATTTACAGGCAGCGGCCAGTTTTCTAATTCAAAATATACATTTGCTGCAGGATCTGGTTCAGTGAGAGCAATCTGGGGAGATTATACCGCAGATGCCAATGAATTTATTGCCGGTAAAATATATTTCCAAAATGAACTGAAAGTACCCAAAGGGGAAAACTGGAATTATTCCGGATTCAAATGTATTGATTCTAATTACAGTATAGATGGAAATACCAGGGGCTATCTTTTTATGGCGTATTCTGAGAATGGATGTCCGGTAATACCAAGAGCATTTGGAAATAATAGAAGAGGGAATTTTGAAGAAAATATTTCTGCATTAAATAAAAATCTAAATGAAAACTTTTATAATGCAATGTCGGAAGACCTGAAAAATAAGATATATAGTTTTAATTATACATGCAAAGAATATTTAAATTCATTAGAAATTGTTAGAGATGAATTTTCAGAGGATACAAATATGGACGATAAAGATAGAAATATTAGGCTAAGAAGAAGCTATTCAATAAAAACGAAAATATTTATTCCGTCATATGAAGAATTAAGAAAATGTGGAATTAGTTATCGTTGGGATGCTAGTAGACAGGGAGTAAATAATGTTCTTCTTAGAAACTTGTGTATTTATACGGAAAATAATAAAAAAGATGCATATGTAGGATTGTGTTTAAGTGATCAGTCAGGGAAAATTACTTATGGAGCTGCTGATTTTAGATATAGAGAACAGTATAGATTTATTGATGCAGGAGCATTTCCTGTATTTGTGATCAGGAAAAAATAAAAATTAATCAAATGGAATCCGTATATGATATGGATTCCATTTGAAATTATAATTAATAAAAATTATGATTTTGAATAAATAAAACTGTGAATATAGAAAAACTGATCTTGTTTGACTTATAAAAATCCAGTAAATAAGGGGGTTTAGAGCCGCAAATATAAAAAAAATAAAAAAATAAAAAAAAATTCAAAAAAGTTGTTGACAGAAACTAGGCAAGGTGATATTATAAATATCGCCGCTGATGCAGCGGCAACGAACCTTGAAAAACTAACAGCAATGCAACCCTGAAAATCCAAATGAGTTTTCTGAAAAAGAAAACGAAAAAGAGATTTCAGAAATGAATGAAAAAACCAACAGTAATAACGGTTAAAGAAGCGCAAAGCAAAAATAAGCTAGTGTAACTTGACCGGATCAAACTATAATCGAGAGTTCGATCCTGGCTCAGGATG
>JAIKZC010000280.1 GCA_024682575.1 Lachnospiraceae bacterium
TTCAAGCTTACAGATGAAGAAATGGCAGAAATTGCTAAGCTTGATAAGAATGAGAGATATTATCATAGAACGGATGCTCAGCTCGTTCAGTTTGCAGGGTGGAAACCGGATTTTGAAAAGTAAGATTGTAAAGGCTTTTTAATAAAGGATAAGGAGGAGAAGCATCACAATTTAGTATATGCGTTGGATGCAGTGGATGCATATAATCAGAGACTGGTTAAGAAGATTGAGGTGAAAGGATTCCAGGTTAAAAACTTCCGAGGAACAGATCATTATATATAGCAACTTATTACAATAATAACAAGCTCCTAAACAGTTGACTTTATTTGCTCAATTAATAAAATTTAATGACTGGCTATGGCATCATTTTAAAAATATTGAATGCCATAGCTTTTTTTGATTTAAAATTATTGATGATTTTACAAAGAATTTACCAATATTACACAGAAGCAGGATAGCAGAGAAAATCAGCTCTGATATAAAATAGAACGAATTGATTCTTTAATTGATAATTTTTAGAGTTATTAGTTAAATATGAAAAATATAATTAAGTTCTATTGATATATGGAGGAATTTTTATGAAGAAAGAAAAAACAGCAGAAAAAGACAATGGAAATACATATTTTTCTAATCGTGAATTATCCTGGCTGTCGTTTAATGAAAGAGTACTTGATGAGGCAAGTAATCCACGTGTACCTTTGGCTGAAAGATTAACATTTGCGTCTATCTTTCAAACTAATTTAGATGAATTTTTTATGGTCAGGGTTGGAACTTTAATGACACAAATGAATTCAAAGATAAAAATCAGAGATAACAAGACTAATATGACTTCAAAGCAGCAAGTTAAAGCTATATTAAATGAAGTAAAGCGTTTGGAAAAAAGAAAATCAAATATATTCGAGCAGATTATGGGAGAGCTTGAACCAAAAGGAATTCGCTTAATAAATTTCAATAAGCTTTCGGATAAAGAAGGCACTCTTCTTGAAGAATATTTTGATACTCATATTGCGCCTTTTCTTTCACCAATGATAATCGGAAAAGAACATCCATTTCCGTTTTTGGTAAATAAAGAATTATATACGGTAGTTCTGTTATCGACAATAAAGGGAAAGAAAAAGATTGGAATAGTTCCCTGTAAAAATACTGTTTTTAAGAGATTAATAGAGATTCCTACAAGACCCGGAACCTTTATGCTATCGGAAGAATTGATATTGCATTTTATATCAAAATTATACCCTAAATATACTGTCAGAGAAAAGTCTATCATGAGAGTTACACGTAATGCAGATATTGATGGGATTGAAATCGATGATGAAGACATGAATTATCGCGACGTGATGGAAAAACTTATAAAAAAGAGAAATAAATTAATGCCTGTAAGAGTTGAACTGAGCAGGGAAATAAACAAAGATGCGATAGAGGAATTATCAAATTATTTAGCAATAGGCAAGAAGCATTTTATAATAGTTGGAACGCCATTAGATCTATCTTTTGTATTTCAATTAAAGGAACATTTGAAAGATAAAAAAGAACTGTTTTATCCGAAGAAATTACCAAGAAATACTAATGAAATAGATATTAAACAGAGTATTTTAAAACAGATAGAGAAAAAGGATCTATTATTATCATATCCTTATGAATCAATGACACCATTTTTACATATGCTTGAAGAAGCTGCACATGATGATAAAGTTATTTCTATTAAAATGACTTTATACCGAGTAGCAGAAAGAAGCAGGATCATAGATTCATTGATAGAAGCCGCAGAAAATGGAAAAGAGGTTGTAGTTCTTGTTGAATTAAGAGCCAGATTTGATGAAGCAAATAATATAGAAATGTCCAGAAGGTTAGAAGAAGCCGGATGTCAGATCCTATACGGGCTGGAAGAATATAAAGTACACTGTAAGCTTTGTCTGATCACAAAAATGAATGAAAATATGGAAGAAAATTACTATGTACAGATTGGAACAGGTAATTATAACGAGAAAACATCCAGACTTTATACTGATCTATCTCTAATGACATCTAATCGTCTGATCGGAAAAGAAGTTGCACAGGTATTTAACACTTTGCAGAAGGGAGAAATAATAGAATCGTCAGATTTATTATTAGTAGCACCGAAATGCCTGCAATCTAAAATCATCGAATTTATAGAAGCTGAGAAAGCAAAGGGCGAAAACGGTTATATAGGGGTAAAAGTTAATTCTTTGACTGATAAAGTTATCATCGACAAGCTTGTTGAGGCAAGTCAGGCAGGTGTAAAAATTGAACTTCTTGTCAGGGGAATATGCTGCCTAAAGCCGGGAATTACCAATTACACAGAAAATATAAGGGTTGTGAGCATTGTCGGAAGATTTTTGGAACATTCACGTATTTACATTTTTGGAGCTGATAATGATCGCAAGGTATATATTGCCTCTGCAGACTTTATGACTAGAAATACAACAAAGAGAGTAGAAGTAGCTGTTCCTCTTTTGGACGAACAAATAAGAAACAGAGTAACAGATTTGTTTCAAATGCAATTTGAAGATGATGAAAAAGGTAAAGAACAAAATTCTTTCGGAGAATATAAAGAAAGAAATCTTCACGAGGAAAAAATTGATACACAAATGCAATTATGAATTTCATTTGAAAGGCTGAGATTTTATGAATTATAAAGAAATTAAAGATGATGAAGAAGTAGCAGAATTTATATCTAAGGGAAATGCGATTTTGGGGACTCTTGGATATACAGATCATTCAGAAATCCATTCGTCATTAGTTGCAGAGCATGCTGCAGATATATTAAAAAAACTCGGATATAAGAAAAAGGAAATTGAATTAGTTAAAATAGCTGCTTATATGCATGATATAGGAAATTCGATAAACAGAAAACATCATGCAGAATATGGTGCACTTTTAGCTAATGATATACTAAAAAAATATGATATATCTGTAAAAGACAGAGTGACAATAGTTTCTGCGATAGCGAATCATGATGAATCAACAGGAAGTGCGTCAGATATAATTTCCGCAGCTTTGATCATAGCTGATAAAACAGATGTCAGAAGGAACCGTGTACGACAAAAGCTAAAGGCCAGTTTTGACGTTCATGACAGAGTTAATTATGCAGTAACCAAAACAGATCACATTATCGGCTGAGGAATGTGAAAGATCTGCATTAGCCATGGATGCAGTAAAAAGGCTTTGAGTAAAAAATTGTCTGTAAAAAATTACAGACAATTTTTTATTTCTGCAAAGGCAGAGAAATCCACAAAAGTATCATCGATGATACTATGTTTCAAAAAACTGCGTACTTGTACGGAGTTATCAAAATCACTTATTATATTAATTGTAACAGAGAGAAATAATATAAAAATGGGTGATGCGAAGATGAATACAATAATTGAGGGATTTTTAAGAAAAGTAAACGAAAATGAAAATGCATTGGCAGTTTTTGATAACGAACGAAAGCTAAATAGAAAAGAGCTTCTTTTAATGGCAGACACGATAGCATCAAAACTTCCGAAAGACTGTAAGAGAGTAGGAATAATGATGGATCATTCTGCCGAAATGATAGCATCAATATTTGCAGCATTAAGAATAGGAGCTGCATATATACCGGTTGAACCTTTCTTTCCGAAAGAAAGAATAAGATATATGATGAAAGAGGCTGATGTTTCTGTAATTATAACAAACAGCGCTTATGCAGATCGTTTTCCGGAATTTGCAAGTATTATAGTTGATAAAGGTTATCCTATTGATGAAAAGGCCATGATCAGAACCGGTTATGACAAAAATGATCTGGCGTATATTCTTTACACATCCGGAACGACCGGGAAACCTAAGGGTGTTTCAGTAACAAATGCAAATGTTTGTCATTATATTAGAGCTTTTGAAAATGAATTTCATCCGGCAAAGGGAGATATAATGCTTCAGCATTCTGTATGTTCTTTCGATATATTCGTTGAGGAGGTTTTTACAACGATTCTTTCAGGAGCTGCACTTGCAATTCCATCAGAAGTGGAAAGAAAGGATGTAAAAAAACTAATTAACTTTATCAGAGATAATAAGGTTACGATGCTCAGCGGATTCCCTTATCTTTTACAGGAGATCAATGATCTGGAAGAAATTCCGCAAAGCTTACGTCTTCTTATAAGCGGAGGTGATGTTATCAGAGCTTCGTATGTAACAAATCTTCTCGGTAAAGTAGAAGTTTATAATACTTACGGACCTTCTGAGACTACAGTATGTGCTTCTTATTTAAGATGTACAAAAGAAAATATTCTTGAGGACGGAACATTTCCTGTAGGAAAACCTGTTCTTGGCTGTGAAATTAAGATTATGGATGAAGAAGGCAATGAACTTCCTGATGGAGAAACCGGTGAGATTTGCATTTTTGGCGGAGGCGTATCTAATGGCTATATAGGCAATCGCGTCGAAGAGAATAAAGCATTCGTAAATACAGAAGATGGCCGAATGTATAGAAGCGGAGATCTTGGCTATTTTCTTCCGGACGGAAATATTGCATTTTTACACAGAAAAGATACACAGATCATGATCAAGGGAAAACGTGTAGAAGTCAGTGAAGTGGAAAATGTTCTCGTAAAATCAGATTATATCAAGCAGGCATATATCGCACCGAATGTTGACGATAATAATCTTTCATATATGGTTGCATATGTTGTAAAAGAAAAGGATGATATTAAACTCACTGATATCACGGATTATATGAGTGATTATCTGACAGATTTCATGATTCCGGAGTATTTTGTTGAGCTTAAAAAATTGCCGTTAAACGCAAACGGAAAAGTCGATAAAGCAGCTCTCCCACATGTTTTAAGAAAGGTGGCAGCGTGACAGATAGTAATATAATAATAAAGAAGCTGAAAGCAGAGGACATTGAACTCTTGCTCTCATTGAGAATGGAGGTCTTGTCAAATGTCTTTTCGCTTGAAAAAGAAAAGATTTCAGATAAAGAATGGGAAGAGATTCGAAAAGAAAATAAAAAATATTATTCTGAAGAAATTAAAGATGAAAATCATATTGCTTGTGCTTTATTTGTGTCGGGACAGCTGGCAGGATGCGGTGGTGTCTGTTTCTACAGAGAGCTGCCGTCTCCGGACAATCGCTCTGGCAAATGCGCCTATATTATGAATGTATATGTTCGTAAGGAATATAGAAGACAGGGGCTGGCAAAGAAAATATGCAGATTTTTGATTGAAAAATCTCAGAAAAAAGGTGCTGAAAAGATATATCTTGAAAGCTCAGACATGGCTGTTAAGCTTTATAAAAATTTGGGCTTTGCTGATATGAATGGATATATGAAATTA
>JAIKZC010000328.1 GCA_024682575.1 Lachnospiraceae bacterium
TCGCATTCCCATACAATATCGACTACAGGTCGTCTTGTAAACTCACATCCAGATGTTTCCGTATCCTGACTGTTATAGGCACCCTCCGGATACTCATATGCCATAACTTTATAAGACATCCAGTTGCCACATTCTTCACACTGTTCTTCACCATAAAAATCGTGTTCAAACTCGGCTCCCATTCCTCTCTCGCCGATGAAATCAGCTTCATATTCGAGGCTGTCTTTGTCTATTCTATATTTTGCTCCACACTCTTCGCATTTGATATAAATATCTTCGAGCAACTCCATTTGTGCCATAGCATTAACCCCTGTTTTGACTAAAATACTATTTTAGTCCGAATCATCTATCTTTTCTGTTCCTTCTCTCGGTCTGAGCGTATATCCATTAAAAGGGAGAAGCAACATATCATCATCTTTCACACTATGCCCCTGATATATAATGTTTAGGTATCCACTGGGTACCGCCATTTTATGAAGAAGATCAAACTCAAATAAATCCTTTCTGCAGTTTTGACCGTATTCAGACAGCTTCACTTTTTTTCCTGTACTATAAAGATAAAAATGGCTTTTTTCTCCTATTATGATATCAGAAACGCCTAACTCATCTTCTGTCTTTTCTATTACAACCTTAACATCGACCTTCTCATTCTGTCCTGGAAGATAATAGATATTATCCTCACTCTCTTTTGTCAGCTTTGAATTGATAAACTCACAGCATCCATAAAACTCTGTCGTTTCAACGAGCGAGAGAACTTCAACCGAAAACTCATTTTTAAAATTCCTGCGAAGCCGAGCCGACGAGTCATAATATATTTCAAACACCATGCCATTCAATATATGTACCTTTGTAGCTGCAGGAATATATGAATATGCTGCATAATTCGTAATAAACCGCTGGCAGTCAAAGCATTTTCCACATGCCGCCTGATAAATGTTTCTGCCCAAAACAAATAATTCTTCTGCAGAAGCATCTTCAAAATCAATCGTCCTTAGTTTACCAAGTGCAGTCCTCTGAACATCCCATGTATAACTTTTTAAGCCTTTAACGATTTCTCCAATCCTGCTGCCTCTTTGGAACAGAAATTTACTATCAGCTAAAGCATCTTCGCTATAAGCCACCCCGTCATATATCGTATCAGGATTCAGGTAAAACTCTCCTATCAAAGAAGTATGTTCCCAGGGCACCTGTGTTCCATTTGTGCGTTTTGCAAGATCAGTACGAACCTTTTTAAACACAGTTTCAATCGGCTTCCTTGGCAGATCCATGTACTGAAGTAATGACTCTGTATATAGCCCGTGCTGTTCCCCCTCTCTGGCAGTTTGTCCCGGAGATGTAGAAAATGCTATTATAGATCCCTGTGGTGCAACCATCGGTACAAAATCGTACCCTGATCCTCTTGTTCCGAGAATTGATCTGCATGCATCCATAATGACAACCTTAGTCTTATTCACATTATTTTCCAAAAGGTGCATCAGATCATCAACCGGAAAAGCCCTGTAAACAGCTGTCTTAATATCATCCTGATTGTTAAAATCTATCGGTGCAAGTATATTCTGACCATTAACTTGAAACCCGTGTCCCGCGTAATAAAGTAAAACTGCGTCATATTCTGCGATTTTGTCAGAGATACTGACAATAGCTGAACATAACTCATTCCTTCTGAGATTCTTTTCTATATTAACATCAAATCCAAGCGAAGATAGTTTCTCTGCAAAAGCCTCTGCATCCTTAACCGCACATGAAAGCTTACTTAAAATCTCGTATTCATTATTTCCAATACACAGAGCATAGCGCTTCATATAGTTTCCTTCAGAGTTATATATTGATTTATTTGGGCCAAGGAAAACTCTCATTTCCTTATCAATCCATTCGCAGGTGCAACCACTCCATAAAGATTGAATAATTTGTTCAAGTTTTCGCTTTACATCACCTTCCAGTAACCACTAGAAGTTTTTGAAGCACAATGATTGACTCTATTCTATCTTTCATGCCTCTTTCATTTTGACTCAAGCTGCTCTCTAACATAGTCTGTAGTCAGTATTTTCTTTACTGTACCTTCTACATCAAGCCTTTTTGTATTATGGCTTGTATATGCTTCATCTGCCTGAGTTATTGCTCCGTAAGTAGACAAGAACTTATCGTAATTCAAACCGCGCTCATCAAGTGTAACGCGGAAATAATCACCCATATCCTCAGAACGAATTCTCTCTTCATTTGTAAGCAAAGTTTCAAAGAGTTTTTCGCCATGACGTGCGCCAATAATCTTCGTACCAGTATCTCCAAAAAGCTTCTGAACTGCCTGCCCAAGAACACCAATTGTACTCGCATCAGATTTCTGAACAAATAAGTCACCCGGTTTAGCATGCTCAAATGCAAACATTACAAGATCTACAGCCTCATCAAGATTCATAAGAAATCTTGTCATATTAGGGTCGGTTATTGTAATAGGCTTTCCCGAACGAATCTGCTCAATAAAGAGAGGAATGATGGAACCACGGGAACACATAACATTGCCATATCTTGTGCAAGATACTATTGTCCCACTCTTCTCAACTGCTCTAAGAGCATTAGCTCGAATGACCTTCTCCATCACTTAACGGGGTCTGACCCCACTATTTCAGCATCACTCGGTTAGTGTAACTTGCGTAGGAAGTTTACATTCATAACAAGTGCTCTGAATCATCCAGTTTGATACGAAGCTCCCGTTCTGCTATCTCTTGAGCCAACTGCATAAAAGTTCTTTTCTTTTTGAACTTTTTATGACTCCTTTGTAATAATCCACAATCACCAATCTCTTTTTTCATATATAAGAATAACTTCTCTACATGTTCTTTCTTAAGATTGTTTCTTTTTATGTCTCTAACTATACCCTCCGCAGTGCTCCTTTCTGGAAGTCGCAGTGCCATATCTACTAATTTTTCAGCATACTCTTTCAACTCCAAGTCAGAGAATTCATAAGCTCCCATCTATAATTATTTACTCCTATTACCTGAATCTTGAACAATAACCTTCGACAAAATCATTATATCCCAAAAGACTAAAACTTCCCATACCACAAATATGCCTCGTACCTGGTGAGTAGATACGCCCTTACGACTTAACGGGACTGTCAACGAACGCTTTCCGTTTCGTTCCCCTTACACCGGCTCTCCAAAGGTATCCGGCTTATCAGGATTAAAAATCTCATTGCAGGTCATCACTGTAACCAAATTTTCTGTATCAGACAGATTGATAATGTTGTGTGTCCATCCGGGAATCATATGTACAGCTTCGATCTTATCC
>JAIKZC010000406.1 GCA_024682575.1 Lachnospiraceae bacterium
GCAGACAGGTTCCGGAACTCAGTCTAATATGAATGTTAATGAAGTAATTGCCGGACGTGGAAATGAGATAGCAGGAAAAAAACTTCTGCATCCAAATGATGATGTAAACATGGGACAGTCTTCAAATGATACTTATCCCACAGCCTTGCATATTTCCGCAGTTCTTCTCCTTGAGAAAAAACTTATCCCGGCAGTTGAAAAGCTTGTGGCAGCATTTAAGAAGCTTGAAGAGGACAATGAGGGGATCGTAAAGAGCGGAAGGACACATCTGCAGGACGCGGTACCGATTTCTTTTTCACAGGAAATAAGTGGATGGAGAAGTTCTCTTGAAAGAGACATCGAGATGATAAAACTTTCGGTAAAACCTCTTAAAGAGCTTGCGCTTGGAGGAACTGCAGTAGGAACGGGACTTAATGCACCTAAGGGATTTGCAGAGCTTTCAGCTAAGAAGATAGCTGAGATTGCAGGAACTGATTTTAAAAGCGCTGAGAATAAATTCCATGCTTTAAGCTCAAGGGATGAGATCGTCTTTGCCCATGGTGCTGTAAAGGCGTTGGCTGCTGATCTTATGAAAATAGCAAATGATGTTCGTTGGCTTTCATCGGGTCCAAGATGCGGACTTGGTGAGATAAAGATTCCGGAAAATGAGCCGGGAAGCTCTATAATGCCGGGAAAGGTAAATCCTACCCAGTGTGAACAGGCTACAATGGTAGCAGTACAGGTAATGGGAAATGATGCAGCGATCGGAATTGCAGCATCACAGGGAAATTTCCAGCTCAATGTATTTTTGCCGGTGATAGCATATAATTTCATCCAGTCGGCAAGACTTCTTTCTGAGTCGATAATATCATTTACGGATAATTGTGTTGTAGGAATTCTTCCGAATAAGGAGAAGATGCATGAAAACCTTCATCGTTCGCTGATGCTTGGTACAGCGCTGAATCCTTACATCGGTTATGAAAATGTTGCAAAGTGCGCCCATAAGGCAGCGGATGAAAATATTTCTCTTAAAGAGGCATGTGTTGGCCTCGGATTCTTAACAGCAGAACGCTTTGATGAGATATTCCACCCTGAAGAAATGGCATTTCCGCAGTAATTATCTTCTTACTGCGATAGATACAGGAAAATTTAAGGTATAACAGAGAGAGCAGAGCCTGTTTCTGCTCTCTTTTGTTTTTAAATAATACAAAAATATTCTAATTATTACTGCTTCATCAGTCGAAATACAATATGTAGAACTTTATGTGTAACTAAGCTGCAAAATTATTGGGGAAGTAAATGAAGAAGAAAATTTTACAGCACAATATATTTATAGCGATCCTCCTGCTTGCCATTGTATTCTGGGTTGCGGCCGTTATGATAAAGGCTAAGCGTGCGGACGGCTTTCAGGTGATACCCCCGGACCCTAAGTATTCCGACTGTTCAGACGGCTGGTATGATGATGACGGAAAATATTTTGACCTGGACAAATTGTCGTTTGAGAAAACTGATATCAATAAGGAGTATGTCATACATTACAGAATTCCTGAAGATGTTGAAATGGGTCCGGATGATTCACTGTGCTTTTTCTGTCGTGGAATTGATTACGAGGTTTACATTAAGTCAACTGAAGATAATCCTTATGCAGACAGTGAGGAGTTCGGAAGCAGACGGATCTGTGACTATAAGCAGAATGGAGCAGGGCTTGCAGGAAAAGAGATCGGAATGGTAGCGGCAACTGTTCCAATTTACAAAACCGACAGGGGAAGTGAGCTGACTTTTGTTCTGACACCAACTGAATACAGTGCCTTTATACTTGATATGAGAATAGAAAAAACCTCTGAATTTATTCTGACAACGATCGGGTCAAGAATGGGGATTTTTTTTGAGAGTCTTTTTATATTCTTTTTTGGACTTGCAGTAATGGTATATACATTTTTTGCAGTTGAGAAAAAACGTGAGGAAAAAACGGTATTTTTTGCCTGGGGAGCTTATTCGCTTACACTTGGGATAGTAATGATAATTGAAACGCAGCTTCCTCAGATATTAACAGGAAGACCGGAAATCTTCAGCGCATTAAAATATGTTATGGTGCTTATCCTTGCCTATCCGCAGGCTGTACAGATAGATGCGATAACAAAGGTTCCGCATAAACGATTTTCATGCGTTGTGGGTGTTACGGTTGTAACATTGCTGGTGATCGAAACGGCCGGCAATCTCTTTTTGCATACCTCGCTTTACAGGTTAAATCATTTATCCCTCATAATTTTGTCTTCAAATGCCGTGATGAATTTTATCATGCTCGTAAAGGAGATAAATTACTGGATGGCAAAGCATCTTTTTTCGATATCCATACCCTTGCTTGCGGCTAATTTGATATTATTTGTGCTCGGTACAATTGATATCGCATTATATATGCGCTCTAATAATCATATGACAGATTGGGGAAGGATCATCAGAAGCAGTTATATAGTTTTTATTCTTGCGATACTTGTTTTATTGCTGAAGCTGGCTGAAAAGAAGAATCATGATGCCATGAGAGCTGAGAAATATAAGGCAGAGGCCAGGATAGATGTCATGACGGGACTTATGAATAAGGCTGCATATCTCAAAAAAGAGGCATCCATGACGGCAAGACTAATGAAGGAGAGGGAGAAGGGGAATATAGAATATTCTTTTGTAATAATGTCGATCGACTTAAATAATCTCAAAAAGGTGAATGATACAAAAGGACATGAGGCGGGAGACCGTTTTATAAAAAATGCAGCAGATATTTTAAGAAGCTCAGTAGGAACAGATGGAGAAGCTTACAGGGTTGGAGGCGATGAGTTCCTTGCGCTGATCTTTGGGAAAGAACCTGAAAAAACCTATTTTGAAGTCATAGAGAAACTAAACCGTAAAGTAAGTGATTTTAACAGGGATAATCCGGGAGCGATCCCCTTGAGTTTTGCTTACGGACATGCAATCTGCAAGGCAGATCAAAATTACAGCATCCATGATTCTGAGAGGATAGCGGATCAGGAAATGTATCGCTGCAAAAAGGAAATGAAGGCCTTTAGAAGTTAGTAATGCATATGGAATTTTACATAGATTTTACATAGACTTATACATAGTTTTTACCTCAATAGATTATTATTTTGAATATAAGAAAATAATAATCTTTGAAGCTGGATAAAAAGAACCCGCATTTACTGCGGGTTTCTTCATGAATTGAGGTAAAAATATGGACATTTTTGACGTCTTGAACATGATAGGTGGTCTTGCACTTTTTTTATACGGAATGACAACAATGGGAAATGCTCTTTCGAAGATGGCAGGAAGCCGTCTTGAGGGAGTGCTGGAAAAATTAACATCAAAGCGTATTTTTGCAGTACTGCTTGGAGCCGGGGTAACGGCTGTTATCCAGTCATCATCAGCGACTACAGTTATGGTGGTGGGATTTGTAAATTCCGGTATTATGAAGCTTTCGCAGACAGTCGGGATCATCATGGGTGCAAATATAGGTACCACTATCACTTCCTGGATGCTTTCTCTTACAGCTATAGAAGGAGATGCTGTATGGCTGCAGCTTTTGAAGCCTACATCCTTTTCGCCTGTTCTTGCCGCGATAGGCATTATTCTTACTATATCGGCAAAAGGAGAATCCAGAAGGAAAGATGTCGGAAATATTCTTTTGGGATTTGCCATTCTGATGTTTGGAATGGAGACAATGAGTTCATCGGTATCGGGACTTGCGGATGACCCAACCTTTACAGGAATGATGACGGCTTTCACTAATCCTGTGTTAGGGATGATAACCGGTGCGGTATTGACTGCTGTGATACAGAGTTCCTCAGCTTCGGTCGGCATACTTCAGGCACTTTGTTCTACGGGAGCAGTAAATTATTCTGCAGCAATACCGATAATTATGGGACAGAATATAGGAACCTGTGCGACCTCTTTAATTTCCGCGATCGGAGCAAGTAAAAATGCAAAACGTGCAGCGATGGTCCATTTGTATTTTAATCTTATCGGTACATTTATTTTTATGACAGTTTTTTATTCCTTAAATCTTTTTATTGATTTTGCATTTATGGGAATTGCTGCAAATGCGGCAGGAATTGCTGTCATACACAGTTTATTCAATATAGCCGCAACGATAATTCTGTATCCATTTTCAGATATGCTTGTAAAGCTTGCAGAGCTTACGATAGTTGATAAAGAAGGTACAGAGGAAGAAAGCGGAAAAGAAGAGGAAAAGCTTATTCTCCTAGACGAAAGATTCCTTGAGAGACCTGCATTTGCAGTAGAAATCTGCAGAAAAAGAATTTTCGAAATGGCAGAAAAAACAAAAGAGTCTATCCTGCTCGCAAATGAGTCGGTCTTTGAATATAATGCGGATAAGACCGGTAAGGTTAGCGTACTTGAAACTGAGATAGACAGATATGAAGATCAGCTGGGGTCATATCTTGTGAAATTATCC
>JAIKZC010000452.1 GCA_024682575.1 Lachnospiraceae bacterium
GCAAGGAAAGCCGATCCCACTATACATGCAAAAGTTACGAAATAATGCAGAAGAACAATATCTGTTTTTATAAATATTCCAAAAAAAGCTGTAACAAGAGAATATAACGGACCATATAGATATATCATAGGAGGCAGATCCGAATTAAGCGCCTCTATTGAATATATATTATTTCCTTTCAAAAATTCACTTGTCAGAAGAACATTTGCAGCTTCTCTGTATTCATTTGGAATATTGACATCTGTAAACGTATGTCCAAGCATCTTAGACAGGAGATAAACTGTATAAATTATTGCCGGAATTGAAATTAGAGATACAAATTTTAAATTATTAACGAAATACTGCCGGGTGCTATCGTACCCGGCAGCAAAAAAATCTTTAATTTTATTCATCTAATTACTACTCAAAATCAAATTGCGAAGCTGCCCTCAACTTCATCATTAACTACGAAATATGCTGTAGACTCTTCAGGCTTAACATAAAAAGTCATCTTCTTGATATCAGCAAGATCCTTGCCCATATCCTTTGTCCAGACTTCCTTAAGTCTGTCCTCGAGCTGATCTTTTGATACTTCTCTTCCCTGGAACTGAAGATATAAAGCTGTCTCAACAGTCTTTGCTGCTGCCTTTACAGGAGCTTTTTTAGCTGCTGCTTTCTTTGCAGGAGCCTTTTTCTCAGCTTTATCTGCTTCTTTTTTAGTTTCAACAACCTTTACAAGTTCCGGTTTTGCAGCCTCGACCTTCTTTTCCTCAGCTTTTACAGCGCTTGCAGGAACTGCAGGTGCTACTGCTCTTTTCCTTATTGATGCCATATTATCCTCCCTTATAATTGCACGCCGACCCTCATTACATCAGCGTATAGTTTTATTAAAACTTTTCCGCTTTATAGTAGCGCAGAATAAAGATTTTGTCAAATCGAATAGACTTTATATTACTATTCATATAATTATATGACTTTTCGCCATTTCGTGCCTCAAAGTCATGCAAACAGGCCATTTAAATGCAGCTACGCTGCGGGCCTGTTTGAGTAGAGTACTTAGCGAGGTTTTTTCGAGCTTAGTACGAACCATACAAGTTTGCTTAGCGAGGTTCTTTCGAGCTTAGCAAGCTTGTTTGGCACTTGTTTTAATTTATCATACGGAACCCGCAGTAAATGCGGATTCCTGCAATAAAGTCACCAAAACATATACATATATCTACTAATCTTTTACAATTTCATTGTTCATTTATCGTTCATAAAAGCGTTTAAATTTCTTCATTTGAATTATTATTTTTTTTCATTTTCATATCTTATTATATATTCATCAGATAAATAACAAAGACAAATTCAAAGAAAAAACTTTTTCATAATACTTGCCGGGTGCGAAAGTACCCGGCATCCTCCCTTTTAAAGGCATATTAAAAAAGGCATCTCCCATTTGGGAGATGCCTTTAAGCATGTCATTATCAGACTTTTTCTCAGATCTTATTCTCAGAACCAAGAACGTTAATGATCTTGTGGTGAACAATATCCTTAACATACTTACGTCCATCGCCGATGTACTGACGAGGATCAAAGTGCTCAGGATGCTCTGTGAAGTGCTGACGAATACCAGCTGTCATACCAAGACGAAGATCGGAATCGATGTTGATCTTGCAGACTGCGCTCTTTGCAGCTTCTCTAAGCTGATCTTCAGGAATACCTACTGCATCCTGTAATGCTCCGCCATTAGAGTTAATGATCTTTACATACTCCTGAGGTACAGAAGATGAACCATGAAGAACGATAGGGAAGCCAGGAAGCTTCTTAACGATCTCCTCAAGGATATCAAGACGGATGTGGGGCTGTGTGCCGGGCTTAAATTTGTAAGCACCGTGGCTTGTTCCGATAGCGATAGCAAGTGAGTCAACACCTGTATTCTTAACGAAATCAACAACCTGATCAGGATCTGTATACTGAGCATTCTCTGCTGCTACAGCTACATCATCTTCAACACCTGCAAGTGTTCCAAGCTCAGCCTCAACAACAACGTTGTGTGCATGTGCATACTCTGCAACCTTAGCTGAAAGTGCTACGTTCTCTTCGTAAGGCTTTGATGAGCCATCGATCATAACTGAAGTAAATCCGCTGTCGATACAATCTTTGCAGACATCAAAATCAGCGCCGTGATCTAAGTGAAGAGCGATCGGAACTTCCGGATGAAGTGCTACAGCTGCCTCAACAAGCTTTACAAGGTAAATCGAATTTGCATACTTTCTTGCTCCTGCTGAAGCCTGAAGGATAACAGGAGAGTTAAGCTCTGCTGCTGCCTCCGTGATGCCCTGAACGATTTCCATGTTGTTGACATTGAATGCGCCTACAGCATATCCTCCGTTGTAAGCTTTTTCGAACATTTCTTTTGTTCCTACTAATGACATAGTCTTCCCATCCTTTCTGATGTACGTGTCTTTCATTTATGACCGTACAAAGCTGTTAAAATTATAACACGAATTATATTGACAGACAAGGCAATGAAACATTCTTTGGCACAATCATTTCAAGAGCACATTGCATATTCTCAAGAAATACGTTTTTAGGATTTCCTCCAAACTCTCCATCAAGTGTCCAGGGAACATCCTCCGAAGAACTGAACTTTATTTTATTCGTCTTGAAGTTAAAAACAAAACGATTGTCCTGCGATCTGGTAAATACTGCTGTTGCTATATCCGTAAAATCCTGCATCTGTACGGGATTTTTTATTAATGTAACTTCAAAAAGGCCGTCATTTAGTATAACTCCATTGCCGGTTATATCCTTCATGCCGCCTACAGATAATGAATTGCTCACCATTCCAAGAATAAAATCATCCTCCATGGTCTTTCCATCAAACTCAACTTTCATATGATAAGATCTTATCTGCGGAAGTCTTGTAGCAGCTTCTATAATATATGCAAAATGGCCGAAAGTATTTTTCATATCCTGGCTTGTTTCATAGGAAACATCAGTAAAAAGGCCAAACGCTGCCACATATACAAAAGATTTGTCATTAAATTTTCCCATATCAAAAGCCATGCTGTTACGTTGAGCTATAACTTCAGCTGCATCCAGCATGTTCATTGGAATTTTCAAAGATTGGGCGAAGTCATTAGTACTTCCCGCCGGGATATAGCCAATAGGCACTTTCGATTTGCTTAAAAGCATTCCGGCAGTGACATCATCAAGCGTTCCGTCTCCTCCGGAACAGGCTATGATATCATAGCTGCCGTCTGCTTCTATAGTAGCTGATTTTGCATCTCCGGCCTTAGATGTCGGCCGCACTGTAACTTCGAAGCCGGAATTTGAAAAGATTTCAATGATCTGTGAGAGATTTTCCCTAATCTTTCCCATTCCGGCTTGTGGATTGTAGATAAAATAAATTTTTTTATTAACAGAACTCATATAATATGACCTACTGTAATTAATCAGACTGCGATGGCTTCTCCTCTAAGATATTTAACCATTTCTTCCGAAGCTGCATCCTCGTCATCTCCGTCAGTTACAACATCAACATCATCGCCGTTCTTTAACGCGAGTGTCATCATACCCATAATGCTCTTTGCATTAACATGCTTTGAATCATATTCAATATAAACGCTTGAATCATACTGACTGGCAACCTGAACCAGCATTGCAATTGGACGTGTATCCATATCCTCATTGATGGATACTGTAACAGTCTGTTTCTTCATAAAATCTCCTCCATTTAAGAAACCATCCGGCAACTAATCACTCTTGATCATTAACCTTTTTTTCTAAGGTTTTCAGCTATTTCACTTAAACGCCTTAACCTGTGATTAACCCCTGATTTACTGACATTTGCATCTAACAGACTACCGAGTTCTTTCAGGCTTGCCTCCGGATGAGCCAGTCTCAGCTCAGCAAGTTGTCTCAAAGGTTCCGACAAAGTCATAAATGCACCCGAGGCCTTTATATACTCTATGTCATTTACTTGTTTTACAGCTGCATTTACAGTTTTAGTAATATTAGCTGTTTCACAATTGACACGTCTGTTAACTGCATTTCTCATTTCCTTGACTATACGGGTATTTTCCATACTCATCAAGGCTTGATGTGCTTCCATGATATTGAGCATATCAATGATCTGCCCGCCATCTTTAAGATATACAACAAAGTATTTTTTTCTGATGACTATTCTGCTTTCTACGCCAAAACTGTTTATCAGATCAACAAGTTTCTCCGCCTGATTTTCAGAACTGCAGACTATTTCCATATGATAGGATTTCATCGGGTTATTTACCGACCCCGCAGCTAAAAATGCTCCACTAACAAAATACCGCTTGCAGCACATTTTTTCAACAAGCAGTTCATTGACGCTATCCCTTGTCTCAGCAAGTTTAAGCATTTTTGCAGCTTTTTCAGCATCATCACCATATATGTTCAGAAGATATACTGCATCATGTGCACGTATCACTTGAACGTCACAACGTATTGTACATAATTTTTGCAACAATGTAAAGTACAATTTCGCAGCCAGGGAATTCTCAGTCTGAAATTCCATACGTTTTTCAGAAGGTAAATACCTTCCTCCAAATTCGAACAACGCCGCCAGTTCTGCTATCTGACAATGTCTGGCTGTTGGTATGTGCATTGATATTTCCTTTTTTACATCTGTTGAAAAAGACATTAAAACTACCTTCTGAGTGAATCCTTATAAATATCTCTGTGCTCGATCTTTATGCCATAATTAGCATTTTTCTCGAGCCTCTCATAAAGCTTGTTTGCAAGGGTAACACTCCTATGCTTGCCGCCCGTGCATCCTATTGCAATAACAAGCTGATTTTTTCCTTCTATTACATAGTTTGGGATAAGAAAACGTATCATATCCTCAAGCTTATCAAGAAATGTTCCTGCCTCCGAGAACTGAAGAACATAATCCTGTACTTCCTTATCATTTCCGGTGTGCATTTTAAGTTCATCGATGTAATACGGATTAGGCAGAAAACGCACATCAAAAACAAGATCAGCGTCATTCGGAATTCCGTACTTATAGCCAAATGAAAGAACTGTTATAAAAAGATTTCCGTAATTTTTATTCTTTGAATAAATATCACCGATCTCCGTTTTAAGCTCTCTTGTAAGCATATGACTGGTATCTATTATACAGGTGGCATGCTGTTTAAGCCATTTAAGCATACCTCTTTCTCTTGATATGCCTTCTTCTATCCTTCCATGAGCTGTAAGAGGATGTGCTCTCCTGGTCTCCTTAAATCTTTTGACTAAAACATCATCTTCTGCGTCAAGGAAGAGTATATCATAGGCATTTCCCTGTTCCGAAAGTGCATTCAGAGCCAGATTAATATTGTCCAGTCCGGTCCTTACATCAATTCCTACAGCAACCTTTGACAATTCACTGTTAGGAGCAAAGGCCAGCTCCGCAAACTTTGATATCAGCATTACCGGAAGATTGTCTACACAATAATAACCAAGATCTTCCAGCATTTTTAATGATGTACTTTTTCCTGCGCCGCTCATACCGGTGACAATTACTAATTTCATTTTTAAAAGTCCCCTATAATGCAAACTTCAGGTTCGAGCTTTACATGAAAGCGAT
>JAIKZC010000453.1 GCA_024682575.1 Lachnospiraceae bacterium
ATCTTGTCAACGGTAATTTAATTAAATTACCATTGAATTTAATCTTTATAATCACCTTCCGTTGGGAACAGCGTAAGTTGGGAGACGTAACTTCAAAAATAGGGAGCGGTAAAACTCCTTTAGGTGGATAGGATGCAAAAAAAGCACTTCCCGCCAAATTGTAAACTAACGAAAAGTGCTTTGAAATATCAGATTATATTTTATACCTTAGAACTCTACAAACTTATCTTCCGGCTTGCCGTTTACAACATAGTAAGCGCGGCGCTCAGCGAAATTATAATATACTGAAACATCCTTCATGTTTCCGATTCTATGTCCTTCAGCTTTATAAGCCTCGCGGATTTTTTCTTCAATATCAGCTGTGCTGATCTGCTCACCATCTATCTCAAAAAAATGAGTGGTGCTGCTAACTTCTGCTTTCTTTGCAGGCTTGCCCTTAGCTTCTACCTTAGCTTTTGTATCTGCCTTCTTTGTTTCTGCAACAGGCTTTTCTGCTTTAGAAGTGGTCTTCTTAGTTGCAGCTTTCTTTGTTGCAGCCTTCTTAGCAGCAGTTTTCTTGGCAGGAGCTTTAGCTGCTGCCTCAGCTTTTACTTCGGTATCAACTGCTGCCTTTGCTTCAGGAGCTACTGCGGTTACTTTCTCTTCTTTTTTGCTTGCTGTGGATTTGGTTTTGGTACTCTTCCTTGCCATGTTAGACCCCTCCGATATTCATCCGAAAAGATTTAGAATTGTGACCATCTCCGATAAGATAATCTGAGATATTTATATTTGCAAAAATTATATCACGATATCCTTGAAGATACTATATTTCTAATGATTTTTACTATCTCTTCCGGTATTTCAATAATCTCATCACTGACACTTTCCTTTACAGGTTGAAATACTTCCGGAACTGTAAAGTCAAAAGCTCTTACAAAAGTATCATCAGGAATTTTTCCGGTAATTACAGCAGTTAGTACCATTGCAGCCAAATAATCCCCCACAGCTGAAGCATGTGCACCATCTCTGAAATATAAATCTGAATTTGGAATATTTTGTAAAGCCTTAATTGCTTCTTCCCACACTTCTCCAATCGGAGCCAGCAATGCCTTTTGATTTTTTGCGAGCTTCTTGTATCTGCGATTCATCTCTATCTGATTTTCAAACTTGCCCCTTTCAGCCCATGTTTCAAAAATTATAGGTGTTGTACCTGCCCGTCTGCATAATTCAATAATCTTACCTGCATATTTTACAGTATCCACTTCATCAGGCATAGGATGAGCCTGTTCCTGTATTACACAATAGTCATACCTGCCGTGCAGTATATTAAATCTTTCTGAAAAATATTCCTCTTCAATGTGCCATTTCAATGATCTGCCTGAATAGGCTAACATAAAAACATCACAAGCTTCACCCGTAGCATTCTCTATCATCTGACGCGCAAGTTCCGGCATATCATTCATATATGTATGACTGTTCCCGATAAATAAAATCTTCATTCCTATCCCCTAAAAATCATATCTCCTGACTTCACAGTTTCGTATTCCAAAAGATGAAAATTCTTCATTATACCTAATCCATCTTTATCCATTCAATCGCTGTATTTTCCTTCGAATATTCTTCTATGAGAGCTTCATATTCCGCCTCAGTAATTGTGTCGAATTTATCAATATTCTCAAGATAATCCTGTGAAGGATTCTCTTTCTTATAGAACTCCGGCGAGCCTGACTCTGCCCAATCATCCCAGTATTTTACAAACGACATTACAATATCAGGTTTTCCCTGGTCATTGATTTCAGATACAACATATATTGTACGTCCTTCATGACCGGTATCTCCACTGACAAATTGATTCTTGTCGTTTATAAATGTAACTCCTGAAGATCCGAGGTTCTCCACGTTAGCTGACTGAATTTTATTATCTTCGAACTCCATAATATCGTAAATCCATGAACCATACGAACGAACTATTAGCTCATTTATACCATCGCCATTCATATCGTAAAGGGCATATTCCATGTCCGGTTCTCCGACAGCCCAGAATGTATCACCATTTGCATCAGTTTCATTTCCCTTTATATACTCAAGGAAGTGCTCGTCTGCATTAGTTTCCTTACCCACTGTTGATGGTAAGGTAATAGATGTGGGCTCATCTGCGCCGCCAATTATTTCTGTATCGTTTGTTTTTTTAGTACCGCATGCCGTTATTCCAAAAACGATTATTAACGCTGTCATTACAAGTATTTTCTTCATAATAAATGTTTATCCTTCCACTTATCTGTCATTGTTCTAACTCACCTCTGAATTGTATCACAATTCCAGATCCGGCATCAAATATCCTGATTGCAAAGTTAACGCAGATGGCATTCCATGCTGTCCTAACGATGACTCACTTGCTATGAAACGTGAAGGCTCTTCGAAAAGGAATAACGGTCTTGTAAGATACAAGTTTGTATGTCCCAAAATCAAGTATGTCTATGATAAAAACACACGCAAATGTCATCGAAAATGTCAATGCAACAATCCCTGTACCGATTCTCCATGTGGACGTATGATATACATCTATCCTGAAAAGAATCTTCGCGCCTATCCTGGTGTCCTCCGTGGAACTGAAGAATGGGCTAACACCTATAAGATCAGGACCACCGTAGAACGGGATATCAATCACAT
>JAIKZC010000470.1 GCA_024682575.1 Lachnospiraceae bacterium
CAATATCTTGATTGACTGTTCACCGTCCCTTGGAATGCTTACAGTCAATGCACTTGCCGCAGCAGATAATGTGATCGTGCCGGTACAGGCACAGTATTTATCTGCCAAAGGTTTGGAACAGCTGCTTGGTACTGTTAATAAGGTGAAGAAGCAGATAAATCCCAAACTAAAGATAGAAGGAATCCTTCTTACTATGGTCGATTCCAGGACGAACAACAGCAGGGAAATTGCAAATCTTATACGTGAAACCTATGGCGGAAAGCTCAAGATTTATGAGACTAATATTCCGAGGTCAATCCGTGCTGCAGAAATGAGTGTCGAAGGACAAAGCATTTATAAGCATGATCCGAACGGTAAAGTAGCCGAAGCATACAGAAATCTTACGAAGGAGGTGATCCAGAGTGCAGAAAAAAGGCGCAAACATCAGCTTAGCCAGTTACGATGACATTTTTTCAACTGATGAAAACAGAGAAAAGAACAAAGGTGAGCAAATTCAGGAGGTTCCTTTGTCTGAACTCCATCCTTTTAAGAATCATCCCTTCAAAGTAATCGATGATGAAGCTATGGAAAAAACTGTTGAGAGTATCAGAGAATACGGTGTTCTGACTCCGGCGATAGTGCGTCCGAGAGAAGAAGGTGGTTATGAGTTGATATCAGGTCACCGAAGGGCTCATGCATCGGAACTTGCAGGAAAAGAAACTCTGCCGGTTATCGTAAGAAATCTTGATGATGATGCCGCAGTAATTTTGATGGTCGATTCAAATTTGCAGAGAGAAAATATACTGCCGAGTGAAAGGGCTTTTGCTCTTAAGATGAAGCTGGATGCTATGAAACACCAAGGACAGAAAAGAGATAAAACTTCCCGACAAGTTGTCGGAAAGTTAGAGGCTGCTGCAATTATTGGTCAGGATTCAGGGGAAAGTGGTCGCCAAGTTCAGCGATATATCCGCCTGACTAACCTTTCACCTGAACTTTTGGATATGGTAGATAAAAAGGTCATTTCATTTAATCCTGCAGTTGAGCTTTCCTATCTCAAACCTGATGAGCAGAAACAGTTCATTGAAGCAATGGATTATGGACAGACAGTTCCATCTTTATCTCAGGCACAGAGAATCAAAAAGTTTTCTCAGGAAGGGAAATGCACTCTTGAAGCTATGTGTGCGATCATGAGTGAAGAAAAGAAATCTGATCTTGATAGGATAACGATCAAAAATGATGTGCTGAAAAAATATTTTCCAAAAAGTTATACTCCGAAGCAGATGGAAGATACAATCATCAAGCTTTTAGATCAGTGGCAGAAACGCCGCAACAGAGAACAGAGTTTATAAATTTCGCAGGCATCCTTCGGGGTGCCTGTTTTACCGAAAGGAGTTGTAATAATGCAGACTAAGGGAATAATTATCGGAAAGATACCTCATTGCGTTTCACATAGGATCCGTCCCAAGAATGCGGTTAGGATCAATCCATCCGGAGAAGTAGAACTCGTAAATGAAGAAACTGCTGATAAACGCATGGGTAAATGGGGAATAGCGAAGCCTATTCATGGTGTATGGGCATATGTCCTTTATGACAGACGCTTTGTAGTAGACGTTGATAATGAAAGCTATTCACTCGCTCCTGTCTATATTTTTGGTGACAACATGACACCACCAAGAACTGAGGAATTAAATCAGGCAGTTGAAATTGTAGCTTACAACATGGCGATTCTGAATGTCGAAGGGAAAAAGCTTCCGGCAATCAAGGTTTCCTATATGGGGAGGAACTGAGCATGAATATTCCTATGGTGTATGTAACGGCTGCATGGTCCAAAAATGAAATGATGCGTCAGAGACAGGCGGCAAAATACTGTCGGATACTTTATGATGCAGGATGCTTTCCAATCTGTCCGGTTCTTGCTGTTGAGCCCTTTCTTAATGATGCTGTCAAAGATGACCATCACAAAAGACGCGAATATGCTGAAGAGCTTATCCGAAGATCACATCTTATCGTATGCTGTGGAGATGACGAAGACTCTGAATCAAAATATGAACTTGCCTTTGCAAGAAAGCGTGGAATTATATCCACCACACTGGAAGGAATCCAGGAAATAAACTGGAAGAATTTTCTCGATAGTTAAGGAGCCTGATATGGAGTATGAAGAAAATTACCATTATCTGCAGGAATCGGAGCAATACTCTTTCTACCGGATCCCTAAAGCCCTGTTTGAAAATGACAGATACAGAGATATTTCGACAGATTCCAAGCTGTTATATGGATTGATGCTGGATAGAATGGATCTTTCCTTCAAAAACCGCTGGGTTGATGAAAAAGGCAGAGTCTATATCTTTTTCACCGTAAAAGGAATAATGGATATTCTGAAATGCTCCAATCGTAAAGTTGCAAAGCTTCTTTCTGAACTTGATACCGAAAAAGGTGTCGGGCTTATAAAAAG
>JAIKZC010000356.1 GCA_024682575.1 Lachnospiraceae bacterium
GATCGGTGATACGAATGAAATTTCTCTGAAAATGGAAGTATCTGGAATGGAACGAAGATTCTTTATAGAAACTGCCTATGGCTGGGACGAAACTGATCAGACCGAAAACACGGAATATCTCCTCTCTTCCGGTCTCTCAAAAGGTAAACGCTTCACAGGCGCAACCACCGGTCTTTACGCCTCAGCCTGCACCGCCCACTTCGTCGATTTTAAAATCGTATAGGTTTTTAGCTTCGTCTGCTGCGTCGGAGCCCAAAGCGAGAGCGTTCCTCGTAGGAACTTTGAGGCGAACGGCGTAACAGGCGAAGTCCCGAAAACAAAAACCTATAGTTTATAATTCTAGAGTATATCAGTTGTAAACGCTGCAATTCTTTACGGCTTCAGTCCAGTCAGCGAAGGCTTCCTCATCACGATGGTCCTCGGTATTGTAGTTATCGTTAATATATTTTCCGAGGTAGGCGCTGACTTTTTTTGATCCGCTGAGGTTTAAGTGATCTCCGGCGTCTTTGGTGTCTGTTGACCAGTCAATACCAATCTCATCATTGTGCATATTCATGTCAAGAAAGGCAACTTCATTTTTGTTTGCCCAGTCCTGAATGGCTTCGTGCTTGGAAAGGTTGTAATTTACAGGGCTAGGTATAGCAGCTATCAGAAGTTTGATCTCATTTTTGTTCGCAAATGAAAGAATCTTATCAAGATAATGGAGATTCTCGGATGGAATTTCATCCTGCCCTCCGCGCTTACTCATATAGTCAATATCCCCGGTATAGGGTTCAACCTTTTCTGAATATTGAAATCCCTTCATCCCATCAATATCATTTTCGTCGAGCTCATTAGTATCCATATTCATAAAAGTAGGAATGTAGGATTTATAAAAAGTATGATAATGAAAGATCGGAAATATGTCTTCCAGAAAATTAGTGGGATAAGCATAGTTGTTTGCGTGAGACTGTGCTTCTGAAAACATCACATATGGTTCTATGACGATCAGATCCGGAGTCTGGCTTTTGTAAGAAGAGTTTAAAATAGAGCACTGATCACAGAGTCTCATAGCTCCGTCACTTACATCATAACCTGTAATCCCGTACTCAGAATATATCTGAAGTGGGGAAATAGCTCTGAAAACCAGGCTGTTTCCGGTAAACATCACGTCTATGCTGTTTTTCTCCTCTTTAGCAATATCGGCCAGCTTTCGATTGGTATTGATGATATCATAAACCTCCCCACCATCAGGATTAACAATCGCAGAGCTTAAAAAAAGGGCTCCGGTAAATATTGCAAGAAAAGAAACTGCTTTTTTAAAATTTTTATTTTTAAGATAATTATTCATAAGATATAATTATACTATTAAAAATCTGTTGACACAATCGGATAATAGAATTATTATAGTTAATGCAAATTTGGCGTTCGCCGAACAAATCCCAATTTTTTATGAAGTGTGAAAAAAATTATGACTAAGAAATATGAATTCATCCGTGAGATAGGAAACGGTGGAATGAGCATTGTTTACCTTGCACGTGATAAAAAACTGTCGATGAGATGGTCGATCAAAAAAATAGATATAACTGCAGGAGAACATATTGCGGAAAGTATAAAGAGAGAGGCTATGGCTCTCAGGATGCTCAGGACTGATGCCGTGGCCAGGCTTGCAGATCTTTACAGAGAAGGAAATTATATATGTCTTTGTATGGAGTATGTAGAAGGGAGAAATTTAAGAGAAATAATAAAGAATGATCCTGAATATGCAGCAAAAAATGCAGCCAAATGGGGAGAAGAACTGGCAGGAACCCTTTCAATATTGCATTCCTTAAAGACGCCGCTCATTTATCGTGATATGAAACCGGGAAATGTTATTTTGAGACCAGATGGAAGATTATGTTTGATAGATTTTGGTGCTGCCAGATTAAAAAAAGACGCAATTAGTGATACAGCGCCTACAGGAACAAGAAATTATGCGCCTCCTGAGCAGTTTAGAGGCTATGCAGATGAAAGATCGGATATATATGCACTTGGGAAAACAATAGAGAAAATTGCAGGGAATAAAGCAAGTCCTGCGTTGAAAAGAATTATCGCAAAAGCTGTAAATGAAGATCCTGAAAAACGTTATCAGACTGCCGGGGAAATGAAAAAGGCATTGAAAAGACTGAATAATATCAGAAAATACAGGGGATACATACTTGCAGCGGCTATCTTACCAGTCATATTGATCTTTGCAGTTTATATTAATTCTGTAAGAGCAGACAAAGAAAGCCTTACGGCAGATGGTTACAGAAGCCAGTTGATAGAGGAAAAAGAAGAGTATTTAAGAATTTCTGTAAAAAACGGGAATATTGAAGAGGCACTTAATAAAATAGATGACTTTATTTTAGAGGCTGATGAAGAAAATATATCAGAACTATGCTATGAATCCGGACTGGCAGCATTTTTTGAATTAGAGGATTACGAAAAGGCTCTGAGTTATTTTGAGAAAACAGATTTTGAAAAGATTCCAGAGGCATCATATCTAAGAGACATATCAAAAAACTTATCAATCCTTTCTGAAGACAGATCAGCCATAAAAGAATATCTTGGCAATTTCAGAAAATTTAGTTTAACTAAGAATATCGAAGAGGATAAGGCAAGAAATCTTCTTTATATAGCAAGAACAGAACTGATCATAAGTCCATTGTTCGAAGAAAATCAAAAGAATGAAATTTTGAAAAAAGCCTGTGAAGATATCGAACTTATAGAAAATATCATAGAGAAAAATGATAAATGCAAAAAGCTTGAGACAGAAACGGCGGATATTAAATTTATGATCGCAGAAAATCTAAACTATGATGATATTGCCATAGAAGCAGGGATAAAATGGCTCGAGTCAGTTGATCCGTCAGAAGATAAAGAAAAAGCATTGATGAGAATATCAGAAATAGAAAATCTGTTAGAAAAAGAGGGAGACGAAGAGAAGATCATAAACTTTTATGAAAAAGCAGAAAAGCTTCTTCCTTATGAAGTTGGCGAAACGTATTTGAAGCACATGAATCTGATATTGGAAAAAGGAGGAGAGTTGATCAAATTAAAGGAACTTTTGACCAATGCAGCTCTTTGTGAGGACATAAAGGACACTGATGAATTTGTTTCAACAGAAAAGAGAGTTAAGGAGAAATTGAGTAAAAATGAGAATTAAAAATTTTAATGGCAGGGTAAAAAAACTGATAGCTTTGGTGCTTATCATGCAGACACTGACTATAACAGAGCTGCCGCTATATGCAGCTGAAAGAGTTGAGATAAGAGATGAGTCAGGACATGAACTGATAATTTCCAAAGATGGAACTCTTAAAATGACCGGAAATTGCGTATTTAATTTCAGCGGGAATTTTGATGGGAAAATTCTTGTAAATGATATGGGAATAGATGGAAAAGAAGAAAATTTTACCGAACTGAAAGATAAAAGATACCGGATAAGCTATGGAGAAGAAAAAAATATTTCATTTGTTGTTCTGGATGAGGATAAAATGCTTTTCAGACCGGTTAACGGTCTTCCGGAAATTATCCAGATAAGACCATCAAAAGCAGTGGATGAAGGACCGAAGGTTAATTTCACTTACGAAATGGATATGGAAAGAAATTCTGTTGCATATCTTAAAGGAAGACGTCCGGAAATTGAGTTAGGAGCTTCTGAAGGTATGGCAACATATCTGGAAATACGCTCAGGAGATCAGCTGAAAAAAATAAGAGTAATTGATGAGAAATATATATACGATTTCGCTGAAGGAAACTATAGTATAAAAGTCTGGAATGAGGATTCAAAAGGAAGAAAATATGAGGCAGAGCTTCCGTTTAATAATTTCATATATGATAAAACGGCACCCGAAAAGCCGCAGCTTGAGAACAATTTAATAATCCGAAACAGAGAAGAAATCTTAGTAAATGAAAATACTAAAATAAAATTAACTTCAAAAGATGACAGGAGTGGTATAAAAAAATATTTATTTGAAACTCAGGATGGAAAGATAAGAGAAGGACGTGAGGTATCAATAGATGAAAATTTCAAAGGTGGGTTAAAAATATATGCTATGGATAATTGCGGAAATATGTCTGAGGCTTTGGAAATTCCAAAAATCATATCAGACCGTGAAGCTCCACATATTAAAAAATTCACTGCTGAGACAGAAAACGATCTTTTGATAATTAATGCAGAAGCCGAAGATAAGCTTTCAGATATCAAAGAAATAAATATCAGTCTGGATGGTGAACTATTAGCGGCGAAAAAAGATAAATCCGTAGTTAAAGCAGAAATACCCCTTAAAATTATGAAAAAGGGAAAACATAAGCTAATTTTAAGCTGCGTGGACAGAGCAGAAAATAAAAGTCATAAAGAAATGGCATTTTTGCTCGAGGATGATAGAGCTCCTAAGATTTCGTTAAAAGGGATTGAGAATATGGGACTCTATAATAGGGATATCGTATTGACGACTGAGGCAGCAGATGATGAACTGAAGAGTTTATCCTGTATAGCTGAGAAATATGATGAAGATGGAAATCTTACAGAAAGAAAAGAATACCCGGGTGGAAAGATTAAATTTACTGAAGAGGGTAATTATAAAATCAAAGTTGTGGCGGAGGATATGAGCGGCAACAGGTCAGAACTTATCAGATGTTTCAGCATAGATAAGACAGCGCCAGAGATAGCAGATCTTTCCAATATTGATCAGAAATATCTTAGAAATATTTTCCTTAAAAGAGACAGTTCCTACATAGCGTATGATCCGAACTTAAAGGAAACCGGGATTTTCCTGAACGGACAGAAATATGATGGAAAAAAAATAACAGAGCCCGGACATTACGTGTTATCGGTAAAAGCTGTTGATAAGGCAGGAAATGACGCAGAATCAGCTGTGGAATTTGTCATAAGACATAAGGATAATCGAAGCCATTAATATCTAACGTCCTTATAGAGAATTAAAAATCTTTAGTTTTTTGTTTTTTTAGGACTTCGCCTATTACGCCGTTCGCCTTAAAGTTCCTACGAGGAACGCTCTCGCTTTGGGCTCCGACGCAGCAGTACGTAATGCCGCAAAATACGCGGCATAAGTGCTGGCGTCTCGCACAATCCTCTTTAGGAACATTTAAGGTTCGCGGCTT
>JAIKZC010000507.1 GCA_024682575.1 Lachnospiraceae bacterium
TCTCTTTTGAATAATATGCTGCAAGCATATTTCCACTGATAGTTTTACCAAATCTTCGAGGACGTGATATACAGATATATTTATTTTCTTCTTCCATGATCCTGTTAATATCGCTGATCATCATGGTCTTATCAACATATATTTTCTTTTTTACAGTTTACGCAAATTTTTCATTTCCAAGATTTAAATAAATACCAATTCTCATCCTCTTTAAATTCGAATTATTGCATATCTCACAGATTACAGGATACATTTTTTCATAATTAACCAATTAACCCACTGTTAAAAATTTTATTTAAGGATTTCACTCTGATTTTTATAATTCATCCATTGCTTCCACAAATCTCATAATATCCATTTCATGAAAAACCGGATACATCCTTAAAAGCTTATCAATTGATACTCTTTCAAAAATATTCTTAAAAGATTTCGCACTATACCACTGATAAAAAGCAATCGCCCAACCACACCAGTATTCCAGTGATTTATCCAGATACATTTCATCTTGATGATCAATCTCAATTCCATCTTCCGCATATATTTCCTTCACGAATTCACAACCGTTCATTCCAGTGACATATTTCGGATTTCCTCTTTCGAACTGCGCTGCTGATCTGGAATTAATAAGCTTATCTGTGAAATCGTCAATTGAAAAACCAAGTGTCACCAAAGCAAAATCAAAGGCATGACCTAATATATTCTGAGCATCAGATAAATAAATCTCATCGTAAGCGCAGGTCTCCATTTTTAATCCCCTCTCTCATTATATCTATCATAAAGATATCATTAAGTTCGTTAATCTGCTTATTATTCTTTCGGTATTCCCTGCGAGCTTCCAGATCCCGGGATTTTTTCTTTTAATATTAAATTTCTGCTTCAACCTGCTCAATTTCTTCCCTTTGCACAGGCCCATTTTTTGGCCAGTTCTGCGTTCTCAGTGCAATAGGAGCCTCTTCCGTAATCGTTATTTAATTTTTCCTTACCAAATTCAGGAGTTTTAATTATATTTTCTGAACCATGATATAGTTTTAGCATCTACTATCCTCTGATAAACTATCAATTATAACTATATTAGCTTCTCTTAATATATATCTAGTAAATACTCAATATCCCTCTCTTAGTTCGGAACAGGATCCAAAACGGATTCTGCACTTTTATGTTATTATTTTTTTATATAAATCAATTCACATGCCCCTATTAGCGATACAACATATCCGAATGTACTTTCTGCACTTTCCAGAATCTTACCACATAATGAAAGTCCAATACATATCTGCAAAAGCATGCTGCATTCCATTAACACTATCCCTTTTTAATTCTATGTTTGAAATATAGAGAATCTTGTCGCTGCCAAACTCTTCAATGATTCTGTTGCATTCTTTTTCATCATCAGTTGTCAGAAAAAACTTCACATCAGGATTATTTTTTAATTCATTATACATATACTCTATAAATAAAGATGTAGGGCTTTGCATAATAGCACTTTGATAATCAGTCCTTCTGATATGAACTCCACAATAATCCCGATTAATTTAACGCAAAATGTCTCCTCCCTTTTCCAAAACTTTATCAGATGGTTTGATCATCTGATAAAGTTTTGGAAAAGGCATTATTTGAGAAAAAGATTTTATAAACATTTTCTGCTTCTTCACTTTTTCAATTAACTCAGACCATTTTTCTTCATGAAAGATTTCAAAAGATTTTCAGAAGAAAAATATTCATCGGATATTTTTCGTAATTTCTCTCTTGTCATATCTCCGTATAAAGTTCCGAAAAGATTCTTCTTTCTCCAATCCCAGATAACATCTGCTGTACATCCTGATCTGACTGCCAATTCATAAGCAGAACCAAGCCCGAGAAGACAGTTTCCAAGGCCACCATCTGTCCAAAATATAAAATTATTTTCATTAAACATAATCTTATTCATGTTTTCAAATACAAGCCTTGTTACTCATCTTATTATATTGCAGCCCCCTGAATATCTTCCTCAACATCATATGCTGAGTAAGTTATGAAAGTTATATCCATAGATTTTCTATATCCTGCAATCGAATTTTTCATATGCCTATTCAGACTAACTGCTTCTCTTTTAACAAAATCATACTCCATCTTCGGATTGTTATAGTTATTTTCTCTGTCAGAATAACCGTCAAATCCTGCACAATAAATTTCTTTTATTCCTATAGTGTTCAGAAATTTAACGAGCATAAGAAAAGAATTATCTATTATCTTTTCATCTTTTTCAAGAAGTGGTGCACGGTTGATCACAAAATCAAAGCTTCCATTTCTGCATGTCACATTTGTAGTTGCAAGCTTCTTTACATTCCTGTTCCTATCTACTTTAAGCGGAATCGTCATATCATGATAACGCTTCGGATTGGTAATAAACACACAGTCAGACGTAACCTCATCAGGCAGATAATTTATAGAAACTATCACCGGATCATTTTCTTCTACAAACTTCTTAACCTTATTCGCCTGAAGACCTATATTCTTTCCGGGGCCTACCAACAAGATCTTTCTGTTACCAACAAAATCAAGAAAATCATTTACAGACTTTCCTTCATAGCAATTTTCTTCTACAAATCTGGAATAATATTCCTTCCCGACTTCTTTATCATATAGAAGTTTTTTATCCTCCGGTTCGATCGTCGATAATAATTCATCGATCATTGAAACCGAAAGATTTTCCTCTCTCTCGAAATCAGTGAGATAATTCGGATGACATTTATTCTTGGCACAAAGATAAAAGAACTGTTTATAACCCCATGGAGTTTTCCTGTAAAAATCCATAACTGACTCATTTATAGATTCAAGTATTGCATCAATATTATAGTTTCCGCCATACTTATCATTAAGTGTCATTGCCACCAACTCGATAGGATCATTTCCGGCGCTCTTTCCCATTCCGTAAAGAGTGCCATCTACAACAACATTATGTTTGCCATCATATCTCAAAAAAGCAAGCGCATTTGCATAACCGAGCTGAAAATTATTATGAGCATGAAAACCTATTTCAATTTCCGGGTCAACATTTTCATCAAGAATCCTGTACAAATGAAGAAGATGCTCATCATCAAGCAGGCCATAGGTATCGACCATTGATACTGCATACGGTTTAACATCATTAACAAGTCTTATCAGTTCCAGCAATTCATCATCACTGTAACTGGTTACAGATACCAACTGCGAAAAAACCTTATAGCCCAATGCTTTTACCTGACGACAAAACTCCATCGCCTTATACATCTTCCCTTTTTTAAATATCACACGAATGCCATCCAAAAAAGATTCTTCAGCCGGCGAAAGATTTTCAATGGCGCAGGTTCCATAGTCTATCATGCCTACTACCATTGAATTTTTCTTATCAAGTGCTCCGTAAATTTTATCTGCAGAAGCAGTATCCGGGAAAATACTTCTATCCATATCAAATGGACGTCTGTCATCTAAAAATCCAACTTCTATAATGTCAACGTTCGCATCTGCAAGGCGTTCAAAAATACTTACTATATTAGTTTTCCCAAATCTCCAGTCATTAACGTATCCACCATCTCTCAAAGTGCAATCCAGAAGTTGTATTTTTTTCATTTTTATTCTCCATATAATAAAATCAAGATATTAACCGATGTTCTTTATTTTTTGAATTTCTTCTCTGAGAATATAATCAAACCATTGTAATCATAATAAAGTAAAAATATATCAGTGATGAAACTGTCGGATAATTTTTATCCATTTACTTTTTCCCCACATTTGATTCTTTTGTATCCATAACATAATACCTTAAAAATCATAACCAACAAAATAACAAAAACCCCAAAGTGGTAATTAAATCCATATGATTTTAGCGATGATTGAACAGGATTGAAAATTAGTATAAATGACATAAGAATTGCCAAATCTACACGTTCATGTCTTTCCTCATTTAAAAATAAAATCAAAGGCGGAATCATATAAATTAGACAATAATATCCAGAATAATTGGGCAAAGTTGTAAATATCAAACACAACGCCATTACCTTTTCCCATATCTTATCCGAACTATATGCACATATGATTAAAAATAATCCTATAACTATCGAAACGATAGTTATTACAGTACCTGAAGTTTCCTGTAAACTTAATACTCCCTCTGCCTTTCTAAATAAATTTCTGACCGTACAGCCTTCAGCATCTTTATATTTATCCATTAACATACTCAAATTCCTAAGCATCAAAGGTAAATTAGAGAACAATCCACCTTTCAAGAAAAAAAACGGTCCAAAGCAAAATAAAATTCCATATAATACTGTCCTGATCGTATCTTTCCATTTTTTCTCAATTAACAGTAAGATGCCCAGGATAGCCGGTGTTAATTTTATACCTGCTGCTAAGGCAAGACATATTAAACCTATCTCTTTAACTATCTTATTATCACTTCCGTGAAATAATATAAATGATAATAATAAAAAAGGAACCAAAATTATAATATTTCCTCGTTCAAAAGTAAATAACATAGGTCCTGACAGAAGAATAGTTGCTGCTGTAATTATTTTTATAATGCTCGATCCATTTTTCCCAAATCGTATCAACTCAAAAGCAATAATATAAACTACGATCAAAAAAGCAACAGCAAATATCAGAAATAATGGATCCATATACATATTCTTAAAATAATTTGCATTATAATAACTCTGCATATCTACAAGTCTTGAAGGTAAATACATCAGCAGATAAACCAATGGGGGATATCCCTTCTCTTCAAACCCAGTGTACATTGTATTATTATACGGATCTAGAAGTGATGAATAGCCAACAACATTCATACAATCAGCCCAAAAATCGCCTAAATCACAAAAAAATAAAGCCCTTTGTGAACTTACAATACCCTGCTTGAAGATAAGAAAGATCCATGACATAATTAAAAATCCTAAAGAAAGAACAAATGCTTTTTCATAAAATTTCTTTGAATTCATTATATTTTTCATTATATCTATATTATTTCCTCTTCATAACACTATTCTTAACTTTTAACAACTTGTTCATGGTAGTAAGATATGACCTAATAAACTTAAGCAGATCGCGTTTAGAATTTCCGGCTGCCCTTTTATCAAATAATATCGGAACTTCGTAGGCCTTAAAATTAGGAACAGTATAGTTAAGTAAAATAAGAATTTCTTCAACAATGTCAAAATTGTCACATTCAGTTTTAATTGATTTTAACTGATCGCCTTTGTACATTCGAAAACTGTCAGATACATCTTCTACTTTAAGTCCAAACACTATCTTATAGGTAATGTTTAACACTCTTGACATCAACTTCAAAATAAAGGGATTTTCCGTTTTTCCTCCTCTACAATATCTAGATCCAATGATAAGATCATACCCTCCTTCATTCATTTTATCATAAAACCTTTTTATATCCTCCGGATTATGACTACCATCTGAATCCATTACAACAACATATTTTCCATTAGCCTCTTCAAATCCAGTTCTCATTGCATCACCATATAGATTTCCACCTCGTCTATTAATATATCGGCATCTATTAGCATTGCAAATTGTCTCTGCATCATCCATGGGCTCTATCGTGTCAATAACCAAAATTTCATATGAAATATTTATATTTTCTAAGGTTCGGTTCAGTCTAGGTAAGATCTTTTTTAAATTTTCCGCTTCCTGATAAGCCGGTAATATAACACTCAACCTCACTTGCTTATCTCCTTTACCCAGTCAACCATTTTTGTCACTCCTTCAATTGCTGTAACTTTGGGTTCCCAACCGATTTTATTTTTTATCTTCGAAATATCTGCAACAAATACTTTCTGATCACTTTGACGAGGCGGAAGTTCTGTATATTCCATCTTTATTCCAAGTATATCTTCAAGCTTCGCAAATAATTCAAGCAACGAAAGTGACTGGTCCATGGTACCACCGATATTATATGCCTGACCATATATATCATCTATATGTTCCAACGCAGTGAAATATAAATTAATCATATCCTGGGCCTGAAGTAAATCTCTTACCTGTTTTCCATTTCCTGAAATCGTAAAAGGCTCACATGCAGGATTTTTATACTTCTCGATTGCTTTTGCAACAAACCAGCCAACCCATCCCTGATCATATGTTGCAAACTGACGGCTGCCGTACATTGAAGAATGGCGAAATACTACAGATTTGATTCCAAAAATTCTTGAAAAATCTAACATATACTGATCCGCACATCCTTTAGAACATCCATAAGGAGACCTGAAATCGAGAGGAACTGATTCATCAAATCCATTTGGAAACTCTTTACACACATACCTGGTAGGCGTTTCTTCATAAGTATAATATTCTAAATCTCCGTATACCTTATTTGTAGATGAGAATATGATCGATGTCTGTGGACTGTATTTACGTATTGAGTCCAAAACATTCATAGCTCCCATCGCATTTATTTCAAAATCCTTATATGGATCTAAAATAGATTTTGTCATCGTTACCTGTCCGGCAAGATGGAAAATTGCATCAAATTGTCCCTCTTTTATTACATTCTCTACATCATTCTTATTTCTGGTATCTCCATGAATATAATTAAAATTCCCTAGAGACTGTAACCATTCTCTATTTCTATCGGAACCGATTCTTGACATATTATCAAATACCGTAACTTCATATCCATTTTCTATCGCATATGATGCAAGATTGCTGCCAAGGAATCCACATCCTCCATTAATTAATAATTTCATATTTTCCTCCTGTCATCGATCATTTTATTTATTCCACTTTTCCAATCTATTGGATTCCAATCTGTCAGACTGCTTATTCTTGATATGTCAGCTTTACAATCCGGTTCATTTTCCCTCATAGGAACAGCTCCTTTATGTATTATCGATCGTTTTCCTGTCTTCTCCCAAATATAATCTACCAGTTCAGAAATAGTTGGAGCTATCCCTGTTCCTATGGAAATCTCATGATATCCATGCAGGTCAGAATCAATTACTATAAGAATTGCATTAATAATATCTTCCACTGCTATTATGTCTCTATGCTGTGTTCCTAATGTAACATTTACATCTTCACCTTTAATCATTTTATCAATCAAACATGGAATAAAACGATTTCCAGGCTCATCTGCACCATAGAACATCTCCAATCTCAAATTAAAGAAATCAATCTTATGATATAAAGCATAGTAATGCCCAAAATCACTGAACATCTTTTTTGAAAAGCTATACATATTCAATTCATCCGGCAGGCCTGTCCCTATAGTCAAAAATTTTTTTATCTGTTTTTCAGCTGCACAATTAAGTACTCTTAACGGAAATTCTATATTTGCTTCTATAACATTATTATAAAGAGTATTTTTTCTTCCATAACTACATGCCATATTCAGTATTATATCAAAATTATCATATTCCATAGCAGCTTCGATTGCGTCTATTGAAGCCGGAATTGCCTTTATATTATTTTCTGTTCCAATTATTTTTTCAATTCTTGACATATCAGAAGTTTTTCTTCTGGTAAGAACAATATTAGCCCCATCCCGCTGACACAAAAGTTTGATTATTTTACTGCCTAAATAACCATTGCCGCCTAAAACTAAAATATTCATCAAATCCCCCTGTTTCTTTCACTCCCAAATGCCCAGAACTTATTTAATATAAAATTCAGCGGTAGCATCAACATAAGAGTAACTAAACTTGTAATCCAGTAAGCAATACCAATATTTTTCAAAGTAATTTTGATGATCGGAGAAATAATAAGCCCTGTTACACCATAACATAAAACTGTTTTAAGAAAGGCAGCTACATGTTGTTTTACTCCCATATTACCATCTTTATTAAATACATATCTGCTATTCCAAAAATATGAATTAATAACACTTATAATAAAAGCTATAGCAGTTACAACAACTACCTTAATCTCATCCACGCTTAACGAAATTCCTATTTTAAGAAGTATAACTACTATAGGAGAGAAGTCAGTATTGATAAATATTCTGTAATAACTTAGCATCTCTACTAGATAATAAATGATAGAATTTGAAGCTCCAACCAATCCAAATTTAATGAATTGAACAAGTGACTGATGATCTTTACCAGTTATTTTATCAATAACACACATGATTTTTGGCATTGTTTTTCCTCACCCTTTTACGGCTTTAATGGTAACCTTTGCCATATAGTCTATCATCTCATCAGTCATTCCCGGATAAACACCTACCCAGAATGTATTATTCATAACAAAATCAGTTACTGTAAGATTCCCAGCAACCCTGTATCTGTCAGTTCCTCTGATCTGGTCAAAACATGGGTGCTTAATAAGATTTCCTGAGAACAGAAGTCTTGTCTGTACATTATGATCTTCCAGATATCCGGTGATCATATTTCTTTCCAAACCGGATCCCTCTCTTGCAGAAAGAAGAAAACCAAACCATGAAGGCTCTGAATTTTCTGCCGGTTCAGGCAGAATCAGTTTATCCTTGACCTGGTCGAGAGCATTCCTTAATCTTTCCCAATTATGCCTCCTACGTTCAATAAAGCCCGGGAATTTCTTAAGCTGCTCACATCCTACTGCTGCCTGCATATCTGTAACCTTAAGGTTATAGCCAAAATGGCTGTATACATATTTGTGATCATATCCTACAGGAAGCTCACCATACTGTCTGTCAAAACGATGTCCGCAGAAATTGTCTTTTCCGCTTGGGCATATACAGTCACGTCCCCAATCCCTGAATGAAAGAATAAGTCTGTTTAATACGGCATTATTGGTATAAACAGCTCCGCCTTCTCCCATTGTCATATGGTGTGGAGGATAAAAGCTGCTCGTTCCAATATCTCCCCATGTACCCGAAAATCTTGTTTCGCCATCAATCGTATATTTTGTTCCCAGAGCATCACAGTTATCTTCAACCAGCCAGAGATTATTCTTCTCACAGAAATCCTTAACCGCTTTTATATCAAACGGATTACCCAGCGTATGAGCAATCATGACTGCCTTGGTCTTTTCACTTAATGCGCCTTCAAGCTTAGAAACATCTATATTGTATTGCGGGACTGTAACATCAACAAATACAGGGATTGCTCCGTAATTAATGACAGGTGTAACAGTTGTAGGAAAACCGCAGGCAACCGTAATAACTTCATCCCCTGGTTTTATCTGCCTTTCCCCTAGTTCAGCTGCTGTTAAAGTCATAAAAGCAATGAGATTAGCCGAAGATCCGGAATTAACCAGATGGGCATACTTTACTCCTATCCAGGAAGCAAAATCTTTTTCAAACTGATCTGAAAACCTTCCTGTTGTGAGCCAAAAATCAAGCATGGCATCTGTTAATGCCTGCATTTCTTTCTCATCAAATACGCGTGATGCATAAGAAATTCGGTCGCCCTCCTTAAATGCTTCTTTCTTTTCCTTAAAATCATGGTAGTACTGGGCAACCATATCTTTTATTTTTTTCCTGGCCTCATTCTCACCTGTCCAATTCATTATATTTCTTCCTCCAAAAACTCTTTAATCTGCCTGTCCATTATAGAACGTACTTCTTTTCCCTGAGCCCATATTTTGCTCCACTCAACAACCTTTTCTATTGCAGTTTCCAAATCCCAATGCGGTTTCCAACCAAAAGTTCGTTTAAGCTTTGAACAATCCAGCTTCAGGAAATTTGCCTCATGAGGCCCACCATCATATTTATCTATCCATTTCAGTCCCTCTCCCCAGTGCTTTACAAAGAGATTGACTAATTCTCCCGTTTGAAAACAGTCTCTATCATCAGGACCCACATTATACCATCCCTGCAGATCATGATCTTCGTACTGTTTAGCAGCAATCATCAGGTATGCGTATATAGGCTCTAGAACATGTTGATACGGACGTGTAGAAAAAGGATTCCGAACAATTATATCCTCTTTATTGATAGCTGCCCTTACACAATCAGGTATTATCCTGTCAGCAGCGAAATCTCCGCCTCCGATAACGTTACCTGCTCTTGCTGTAGATACTGCAACCCTATCATCAATGAAAAAACTTTTTTTGTAACTATGCGTGATCAATTCAGAACAGGATTTAGAATTACTATAGGGATCATATCCGTCTAAGGGCTCATTTTCTCTATAACCCCATTCCCACTCTTTATTTTCATATACCTTGTCTGTCGTAACATTCAGGAACGACTTTATACTTGTGGTTTTCCGAACGGCCTCACATATGTTAACTGTTCCCATTACATTCGTGCTGTATGTATCAACAGGTTCTTTATAACTTAATCTTACCAGAGGCTGTGCAGCCATATGAATTACAATTTCAGGTTTATTCTCATTAAAAACATTTTTAAGATGGTCAAGATCCCTGATATCACCCTTAATATGTGTGATCTGTCCTTTTATATCACACATATCAAAAAGTCTTTTTTCTGTCTTACTGCAGCTTGAATAACCTATAACATCTGCTCCAAAATCAGCAAGCATCACCGACATCCAGGTTCCCTTAAATCCAGTATGCCCGGTAATCAATATCCTCTTTCCCTTATAAAAATTCAGATCAAATTCCATTTAGCCCTCCCATGTTTTCCATGGAGCTTTTCCACTTGCCCAAAGTTTTTCAAGCTTATCTTTTTCCCTCTTAGTATCCATGCACTGCCAAAAGCCCTCATGATAAAAGCTCTTCAATTCTCCATCGGCTGCAAGCTTCCTCATCGGCCCCTGTTCAAGAACAGTGGTATCATCTTCCAGATAATTAAAAATCTCAGGATTGCAGACCATGAAACCACCATTTACAACAGCACCATCCTCATCATCTTTTTCTCTAAACGAAAGTATTGAATTATTTTTATCAATATCAAGGACACCTTTTTGCTGTGCAATACTTACAGACGTTAATGTAACACACTTGCCATGTTTCTTATGAAACTCACTCAGTTTTCCAATATCAACGTTTGAAACCGCATCTCCGTATGTCATATAAAAGGGCTCATGACCAATATATTTCTGAATACGTTTTACTCGTCCTCCCGTCATTGTATTTAAGCCGGTGTCTACAACCGTTACTTTCCATTTTTCAGTATGCTTATCATGAACAATTATCTTATTATCCTGTTCAAAGTCAAAAGTAATATCCGAAGTATGGAGAAAGTAATCTGCAAACCACTCCTTTATAACATGCTGTTTATATCCGGCACAGATAATAAACTCCTTAATACCATAGACAGAATAACCCTTCATAATATGCCAAAGTATTGGCTGACCGCCAATTTCTATCATCGGCTTAGGCTTAAACTCTGATTCCTCAGATATACGTGTTCCAAATCCTCCTGCTAATATAACTGCTTTCATTTTTCCTCTCCTAATTTTTATAATCTATCAGCTTAATTATTGCTCAGCTGTATAAAAAGTAATCTCATGGTATGGAATACCAATTTCATCTATAGGAATATCCTCTTCATATACCTTCTTAAATCCTATTTTAGAAATATACTCTTTTTCTTCAATATCATCTCCAACAATGATAATTTTATCAAACTGTGACTTTTCAATTTCTGTCAGATTTGCTTTGTCAAATATCTTATACGGATATCTTCCAAAGAAAAACTCTCTCCAACCATCGAATGCATATCCTATTCCATTGTACGAATAATCAAAGTTCGGAGAAACAAAGGCAATTAACGAATTATCACCACTATATTTTTCCTGTATATTTTTCGCCATCAGAGCCTCATTCGTCTGGAATCCTAATGCCTCCTTAAAACCACTATAACCTCCAACTATTCCGGATAGCAATAAAATCATAATCATAACAGAAACTGCATTCTTATTATTTTTTCTAAATTTTACACATATTATTGTCATAAAAAATGAGAAAATATAGACCAGTTCCGGTATGATAGCAACAAAATATCTCGCCACAAATATGGATCCATTGGGATTTATAAAAAAACTGTATATAAATACACCCAAAAATTCATATAGCGCTACAAATATACACACTGCTGTCTGCCCATACTCTGATATATCATTCTTCCCTTTAGCAATTCTATATACGATATATACAGACATAACCAACATTATCAAAAAATACAAATAATTCCTGCCATAAAAGCAATTAATA
>JAIKZC010000359.1 GCA_024682575.1 Lachnospiraceae bacterium
CCCCCAGCGCAGGATTGCCAAGATAATAGGCGGCGAGGTGGATGTAAAAGCATAAATCGTCTCATTATTTTAATAAGAAAAGAAGTCTGGAAGGTATGTTCCTTTCAGACTTCTTCTTTTTTTGCCAATCCACCGCGACAGTGCTCATTTTGCGTTACTGTCTTATGAACACTGCCGTAAAATGGGTGGCTCTTTTTATAGCTATGATGTAATGAAATTAATATTTTATTTATTGGACTCAGTAATATTTCTGTATGATTTTAGTTCATTTTCGCGAGTTGTGTAAATCTGTGTTGTCTGAACATTTTTATGGTGCATTAATTGCTGGGTGAGACGTAAATCACCATTTGATTCCAGTACATTCATTGCAAAAGTTGCTCTTAAACGGTGAGGAGTAACCTTTTTTGTTATATTTGCAGCATCTTTATATCTTTTTACAAGTCGTTCGGTTGATTTAACGGTTATACGGTATCCAGACTGCCTGAATATTTTACCATCACTATTTTTTATATTTCTTCCGTGGTTAAGAAAAAGAGCTTTCTCATTTTTGTCAGGTTTGTATAGACTTTCCCTGATCTCAAGATATTCCCTCACAGCGCCCTCGGATTCGTCACTCATATAAACATAATCATCTGTTTCTTGCTTACCCTTCTGAGTAACTCTGATACTGTGATTATTAAAATTTATATCGTCTATATCTATTCCGACCAATTCTGATACTCGAAGACCGGTTGCGAAAAAAAGCAAAGCAATAGCAGTGTCGCGTACACTATTCTTTTCATAATATTTTTTCTGTTTATTACTTAGTCCTTCTCCATCAACTACAGAATTAAGAAAAGATGTTTTTTCATCTTTATCGAGATAAACTACTTTATGTTCTTCGGCTGCGACATTAGCTTCGTCAAATGGATTTGGACCTTGTATTCGTTTTGTTCGGATCAGGAATTTGAAGAATCCATTTAGTGCAGCAAGACAGTGCTTTTTGCTTGATGATTTAAGACTGCGTATGCTGCGCATATAGTGTCCTGCATCAGCATCCGTAAGATTATTAATGCATTCAATTGGAATTTCTTTGATTGCGTGATTTTTAAGGCGGGCTATATTTTCAGTCATCCATATGAGGAATTTACGGATTTCAATAGCGTAACTTAGGGCTGTGTTTGCAGAGTGTCTTCCGGATTTATTATCAAAGTAGTTCTGACAATATTCAGGTAAAGTTTCGATTATTTCATTCGCACTGTTATAGGTTTTTTTGCTGATCAAATCCTTGTATTCTGACATTTTTATCCAGTCTCCATATACTAATTATTAGATTATCTTAAACTTGTCTAATAATGTTTATTATTAGATATAAGGCAGAAAAAATCAAGAGATACGTATATCATAATAAACAATGTTTGCTTTGAGAATGTTATTAGATATTTTTTAGACCTTAGTAAGCTTGTTTAAAATAAAATACACCATGAGGCCTGATTTTAGGCTATATATGGCACTCTTACAATTGCATACAAGAAGCATATTTTATAAAATATAAGGTAAGATTGAAATAATATGCCCCATAGTCCGAATAAATACATGGGAGAAAAATATATGTATCAAAATGAAAAATATAGAGACAAAACTGGTAAATATGAATCATTACATAATATTGTTCTTATGAGTGATCGCTTGAATCCTGTTAGAATAATTTTACCTATTATTGTTATTATTTCAATAATTGTGGTTATGTGTGTATATACATATATGCAGAAAAAAATTATCATCAAGGATGTTGAAAAGGTAACAGATCAGATGGCAGAATATATCGCAGGAAATATAGCCAGAGATATGAATTATGCCAAGAGCAGTATTAGATTAGCCTCATCGACTATTTCTGAGTCAATGACATCTGAAAATTTAGAAGATCCGGCAGAAATCATAACGCCCATGGTTGCAAATACACCATTTGGCGGAATTGAATATATCAGATCTGATGGAATGAATGTAATGAATATAGGCGAACCATTTGATGCAAGTGACAGGGTCTATTATATAGAGGGTATTAAAGGTAATACGGGTATTTGGAATAATTTTCATCCCAAAACATCGAAAGAGACATTGATGAATTTTTATACACCGATTATTTATAATGGAAAAATTTGCGGTGTTTTAACAGGATATATTGCTGCAACAAGACAGATTGCGCCATTGTATGATACGAAATTATATGGGCAGGATATATATGGCTTTTTGGTTGATGAAAATAACATGATAATCTGTTCAACATTAAATTATGAATATGTACAGGATCTATCACTTGATCTGTTTATGGACAATTTAGGATTTGATGAAGATCAGAAGTTAAGACTTAACAACATAATTGTTAACGCGAGAGAAGTTGCAGCGTGTTATAAAGAACCGGGGGGAAATGGAAGAGTATGTGTTACAACAGTTCCCGGAACTGACTGGAAAGTTGTGATCAGTGTTCCACAAAAATCCTTTAATGCGATTATTAATAAGTATACAAAAAATTCTGTAATCACAATTTTTATCATTAGTTTAATTCTTATATCATATGCAGCATTTGTACTTTTGAAAAATATATACAGACGTAGGGAAATTGCAAAGGAAAATGCAAAACTTGAAGAGGAAAATCGCATTTTCGATGCAGAAAACAAGCGGGCTTTTACAGAAATATCGGAGATCCGGGACATCATTGCATCTGCAAATATGGGAACCTGGCGTATTGAACTTGTTGACGGCAAAGAACCACGTATGTATGTTGATGATACCATGAAGGCACTGCTGGGCGTTGCGGGTACGGAAAGAAGTCCGGAAGAAACATATAATGACTGGTTTAATAATATTTCGACGCAGGCAGTTCCGTCAGTGCTTGAATCTGTTGCCAGGATGAAAAGGGGAAACTTTGATGAAAATACATATCTTTGGGTTCATCCAAGCAAGGGAGAACGTTATGTAAGGTGCGGCGGAACAGCACAGATCATTCCGGGCGGATTTCTGCTTAGCGGTTATCATTATGATGTTGATGAAGTAGTTCGTGAGGATCTGGCCAGAGTTGCAATGCTGAAAGATGCCCTTAATGAAAAGAATGATTATTATAATACTTTAGGCACGCTTGCCGAAAGCTATAACAGCCTTCATGTTATAGATCTTCTTGAGGACTCGATCATTGAATTTAGTGCAAAGGAAAAATTTAGAGATATTGTTAATCATGATAAGGGAGCAGGAGAAAAAGTTGCTCAGGCTGTAGGGCAGCTTGCTGCTGATGAATGCAGAGAGAGAGCTCTTGAATATACAGATCTTAAAACGCTTGCTGAAAGGATGAAAAATAAAAAATATATATCAACACAGCTGATAAGTAAGCGTATAGGATGGTTTCTTGCCAGTTTTATAGCGATGGAGACTGATGCTGATGGCCGGCCTACCAGGGTTGTTCTTACAACACAAAGTATTGATGAAGAAAAGAAATATGAAGAAAAGCTCATCAATAAATCGCGTACGGACGAACTTACCGGTCTGTTAAACAGACGTGCTTATGAAGAAGATATTTATGAACATAATGATATTCCTGATCATGAATATTTTGTATCAATCTCTCTTGATGTTAATGGACTTAAGGTTGTAAATGATACATTAGGGCATGCCGCAGGCGATGAATTACTTATTGGTGCCAGTCAGTGTATGAAGAGATGTCTTGGTTCTTATGGAAAAATATACAGAACCGGAGGTGACGAATTCATTGCCGTTCTTTTCTGTGATGATAAAAAATTGAAGGAAGTTCTGGATAATTTTGAGAAAACAATAGCAGGTTGGAAGGGAAAACTTGTTGATAGTTTAACTATTTCATATGGTTATATCAGCAAGGAAGAAGAACCGGAAAAGTCAGTCAGAGAACTTGCTGTCATTGCGGATAAGAGAATGTATGAGGCAAAGTCGGCTCATTACAGAAAAAAGGGAATGGATAGAAGAGGAAATAAGGATGCACACAGCGCTTTATACAAATTGTACAGTAAGATTCTGAAAATAGATATTTCGAATGATACATATCAGATTATAGATATGGATTCGATGGAACAGACAGCAGAAAAAGGATTTTCTGATAAAATATCATCGTGGCTTTCTGAATTTGGTAAGTTAGGACAGGTTTACCCTGATGATCTGCAGGAGTATCTCAATAGGACGGATATTCAATTTATGAGAGACTATTTTATGGAAAATAAAAAATCTCTTAGTGTTTTCTATAGACGAAAATTTGGTGAAGAGTATAAAATGGTAATGATGGAAATTATTCCGGCAAATGATTATAGCGAGACACATCAGAGTCTTTATTTGTATGTAAAACAGCTAGACGTATAGGTTGAGCTATATTTATAAAAAAATGAAAGGCTGCAGATATTTTAAGGATGAGTTTATATAGTATTATCAGTTTGGGGGCAGACAAAAGAATTTGTCTGATATTTGGAGGCGTTTTTTTACTTTCACTTTTTACGAACTATATATTTTATGAAAAGACCAGGATATATAGGAAACTTTATCGTATATTGAATATGCTTTCTGCTGTATTCGGAGTATTTACCTGTTTTTTACTTAATTTACAGGAAGATGCCATTCCGGATAAAAATTTGAGGACAATATTTATTTGTTTTGTGCTGCTGGTAGGAATTCCTGTTTTTATCCATAATTTTCGCTTCCTTATTTTCGGAGAAGGTGAACTATTAACATCAACATTGGTAAATTGCAGGGTTAATGTAATTCGTGGCGGAAAGCAGCGCCAAAGAGTAGAATATCGTTTGGAAGGAATTTCTGCAGAGGGAAATAAAAATTCCTTTCTTTTAAGATATTCTGCAGACATGAAGGCAATTGATCTTGGCCCGATCACAGACAACACCAGAATTATAGTCAAATATTATGCTAAAAGTCATAGCATATGTTCTGTCACCAGGCAGGAAATAACATTGCCTGTAACTTGATAAAAAAAATTTTTTTTAGAGGATGAAAATGGGGAAAAATAAAATAAAGATTTCAAAGCTTGTTTGTGCTTTATCTATTGCATCAATGAGCCTTTTTTTGACGGCATGTTCTGCAAAGGGAATAGCAAAAGCGGCATTAAACAAGGGAGGAGAGATAATAAAAGAAAAAATAGATGAAGACTATAGGAAGAAGGATGAAGAATGTCGGAAAGTCCTTGAAGAAAAAGCTGAATTATACGGTATTGATATGGAAGGTGTTTTAATATCAAGCGGCGGAACATATTTAAAAGTGCCAATAGATACTATTCATTCATATGAGGATATGGAGTCACATATAGGTAATTTCAGAAGATGGCTTCGTTTTGCCTATGCTGAAATGCCAAGAAGCCGGTATTTCGTATCACTTAACGATCGTAATGATCTGGATATATGGTATGGTGGTTTTAGTGAACAGGATTATGGATATGATTCAGAATATTATTGGGATGATGAGGAGATATTGAGTGGTTATGCACAGAAGCTTGTTGATGGTGCAAGAGAAGAAGATAAATCATCAGAAAATTTTTATGAAATAACAGGAATAGATGAGGATACCGCTATAGCGATAAGAAGCAGAGTCAGTCAAACATATCCTTCATTTAAAAAAGAAGAGCCTGATAAGAATGAGCATACGTATGCGTTTATTCCGGGAGATACCATTATGCATCGTGAGAAATTTGTTATCGGTGATGAGGAATGTCCTATAGAGGCGGGAGTTTATAATGTAGATCTACCGGATGATAATGGGATCATACATATTACAGATTCTAATGACAATACAATCTACAGATTGGATGCAAAATACAGATATGGGCATACTGACGAGTTATATAATTATGAAATACTTCCGGTTAAAGTTGAATTAAAAAAAGGAGATATAATTTATATGACAAATGCAATATCAACATTTGACAGGTGTGAC
>JAIKZC010000528.1 GCA_024682575.1 Lachnospiraceae bacterium
AAAATTAAAAAATAAAAATGTTGTTACTGCCCAATTTATTGGAATGACTGAAAAATGGAGTCAGGCATATTTTATTGCAGGTGACAGAAACGAAAATGGAAAATTAAATCATGTATTTTTTGCAGCCCGTCAAATACAAGAAGAAAAAGAAAAAGAACTTGCTCAAACTGAAATTATACAGGGATTAGGTTCTGAATATTTTTCTATTCTTATAGTTGATTACAAAAAAGACACAGTTACTTCTTATAGGGCAGAAGGAAATGTCGGAAAAAAAATAGCAGCTTGTTTTTCAAAATATGATGGCTGCTGGTCAAAAAGTATGACAGATTACTGTCAGAATATGATTGCAAGTGATAGTAGTCAACGAATATATGATTTAGCAAATATTAATAGCTTTAAGAGTAAGCAGAAAGATTTTACCTTCGTTTATCCACAAGTAATATCTGAAAATGAAGTTAGATATCTTCAGGTACATGTTGCCTTTGTAAAAAGAATTGAAGGTGATTATGTTGCAATTTTAGGAACAAAAGACGTCGATGAAGAAACTCGAAACGATATACAACAGAAAAAAGCATTAAAAGATGCTTATAAAGCCGCAGAAAGTGCTAATAAAGCTAAATCAGATTTCCTTTCTAACATGAGTCATGATATAAGAACTCCTATGAATGGCATTATAGGAATGTCTGCCATAGCATCTTCACATATAAATGAAAAAGATAAAGTTTTAGACTGTCTCAAAAAAATAAACCTTGCTTCTAAACATTTACTTTCTTTAATAAATGAAGTGTTGGATATGAGTAAAATTGAATCTGGAAAAATAAATCTTATAGAAGAAGAATTTAATATTTCAGATTTAATCGAAAATATAATAGTAATGATAAAACCCCAAATCGATGCACATAGACATAAATTAGTTGTTAATGCATCAAATATTCAGCATGAAAATGTTATAGGTGATAGCCTTCACATACAACAAGTTTTTATAAATCTATTGGGGAATGCAATAAAATATACTCCTGATGGTGGTAAAATAAAAGTATCGATTTCAGAAAAACACTCTCAGCAAAAAGATAGAGGCTATTATGAAATAATTGTTGAAGATAATGGTATAGGTATGAGTCCAGAATTTAAAAATAAAATCTTTGAACCATTTTCACGTTCTGATGATGAAAGAATATCAAAAATACAGGGAACAGGATTGGGAATGCCTATAACAAAAAATATAGTCCAGATGATGGGTGGTAATATAAAAGTCGATAGTAAATTAGATGAAGGCTCTAAATTTACAGTAGGAATCTACTTAAAACTTCAAGATGTAAAAAATTTAGATAATGGAAGATTTAAAAATTTAAATGTTTTAGTTGCTGATGATGACCCCATAAGCCTAGAAAGTACATTATGCATGCTTACAGATATGGGTATGAATGCAGAAGGTGTTATAAGTGGAGACGCTGCAATAAATAAAATAAAAGATAACCGCGATAAAGATTATTTTGCCATTATAATTGACTGGAAAATGACCGGAATAGATGGGGTAGAAACAACAAAAGCTATATCAAAAATTTCAAAAAAGAAATTGCACATAATAATAATTTCTGCTTATGACTGGAATGATATAGAACAAGAAGCAAGAGCTGCTGGAGCTACAGAATTTATAAGCAAACCTTTATTCAAATCAAGATTAATACATGTATTTGATAACATTTTAGGTAGAAATGATAAGATTGAAAAAATAGATGTCTTAAAAGATTTTGAGAAACTTGATTTATCATCTTATAGAGTTCTTCTTGTAGAAGATAATGACTTAAATGCTGAAATTGTTACTGAAATACTTGGAATAACGGGAATAAAAATTGAAAGGGCTGAAGATGGAGGAGTTGCTGTTGATAAGATGTTAGCTTGTGAAGATTGGTACTATGATATTATTCTAATGGATATTATGATGCCTAAAATGAATGGCTATGATGCAACAAGGGCAATAAGGGCTAGTGATAGAAATTACCTAAAAACTGTACCTATAATAGCAATGACAGCAAATGCATTTGCAGAAGATATTCAGGCAGCAAGAACAGCAGGAATGAATGAGCATATAGCAAAACCTATTGAAATGCCTGTATTTGCAAAAATATTAAATAAATGGGTATTAAATAAATAAAACGTAATCGTCAATTCTCATGTATTTTCCAAAAATAAATCTTTGCTCTAAACTTCTACCCAAGGTGAAAGAAATTATGAGATCAAATTACAGTCATGAAGGACGTCAGAAAATTGTTGAGGAATACATTCAGTCAGGAAAATCACAGACAGTATTCGCTCCAGAATACGGCATTAAACCAAATACTTTGTCTGCATGGGTGATTAAATACAAATCTGCAGAAGCGTGCCAGGCTGCAGATGTTCATTTCGTTGAATTAAAATCAACATTCATAAAGGAAAAACAGAACTTGATAATCCGTAAGGCTGGAATAGAGATTGAAATTCCTGGAAACAGTAATGCGGTAATTATCAGGGAAATCCTTGCAGCAATGGCTTCTTTATGAAAATAGATTTTGAAGGTGCAAGACTTTACGTAAGACCTGGTTCAACTGATCTGCACAAAGGAGTTACAGGTCTTCTTGCAATCATTGAAAACGAAATGCATATGGATGCTTTAAGCAATTCCGTATTCTTTTTCTGCAATAAGAGTCATAAACTGCTCAAGATTATATTCTGGAACAAGACAGGTTTCTGGCTTGC
>JAIKZC010000530.1 GCA_024682575.1 Lachnospiraceae bacterium
ATTTGCCTTTTCCGCGGTTTCCTTAATCTCTTTAAGATGCTCATCTTTCAAAGCACCGCTAAAAACTAAAAGCTTCATTTCACTGTTCCTCCCATATGTTCTTATTCTTTTTTCGAATTATTATATCAGAGATTAGTACAACAATAAATAAAACTACCCATAGTAAAACTATTTCATTAATAAATAACTATAATCTATTAGTCTATTTTAACCGATAAATATAAAAGAGAATGTTCAATCATTTAATTAAACAATAAATTATGGAGGTATCTACGACATTATGCACGATTTTGATTCTTACACTTTATATGAGATAAAAAAAAGAAATGTCTTTTCATGCAGAATAAAATTAATCCTAAAAGATCCCATTAATGCCGATGTTTTAAAAACCGCCGCTGAAAAAGCTTTTAAGCGTTTTCCATATTATTCAAGAACAGTTTCAATAAATGATGAAAATGCCTATATTCTAAATCCATCTGACAAGCCTATTACAGTTACGCCTGATGATCATATTGTGCGTCTTGGAACAGAAGAGACAAATGGTCTTCTTTTTGCTATTACATATGAGGAAAATAATATCTATTTCTCTTTTGCACATAATTTTTGCGGTGGATGCGGTGCTATGTTCTGGATCAAAACAACACTCTGGCAATATCTTACCGATCTTGGACATAAGCTTGCCAAAACCGCAATTTTAACTCCTGATAAGCCAATTACCGCTGAAGAAACGGCTGAGCCGGATGTAGATTCTCTTCCTATGGATGAGCCTATCGGTAATTTTAATTTCGCAATGGACGCTTTTACTCCGGTTTCAGATTATATTGAACATATGAAAAATCCTAACGCTATTATAGGATATTATCCAATTGTCATTCCGAAGAAAGAATTAATGCAATATGCAAGGGATAACGATGGCAGTCCAAATTCCATAATCGCCGCGCTTTTGTTCAAAATGTCCGCAAGAGTTAATCCCGACAATAATAAGTTCAATGCATCAATTGCCTGCAATTACCGTTCTGATGTAGGATGTCCTGAATCTTACAGGGATATGGTCAGAATGCTGTCTGTAACCTATGATGCTAAAATGAAAGACTGGCCGGCAGAGAAGCTCTCAACAATGACACGCAGCCGAATGTATCTGCAGATGCAGCCCGAATGCAGCTGGAAGCATTGCAGAAAAGTTGATCATTTCCGCAAAGAAATAGATGCTGCTCCGGATTTTGAAGCTAAGGTCGATTATGCAGTAAATAATAGTCCTACTACCCACGGAGTACCGGCATCATTTGTGATAAGTTATGTTGGAAAAGTTGAATGGGGTGAACTTGCCCCCTTTATAGACGGAGCTTTTAGTATTACTTATGGTCATATAATGCTTGAGATAAATGCAACAAATGAAAATTTCTGTATCAGCTTTCAGACTTTACGCAGTGACGGGAAATATTTTAAGGAGTTTCTGAAAGTACTTGATGAAGAAAAGATTAAATATACCGCCGGAGAATTAGAAAATAGAAAACTTCCTGAAATAATCCTGCCTCCATTTGATAAATAATCATTCATAAATATAAGAGGAACCAAAATCGACGATTAAGGTTCCTCTTATTATTATAATAAATATTCTGATTAAAAATTGCTTCCATTCCAGCCCCAGTCATCCGTGCCGAGATATCTGATATACATGTGATCAGAAGATACTCCAAGAATATCTCCGTAAATTTTGGTAAGCTCCTTAGTCATCTTTTCATAGATATCAGATGATGAACTTCCAAAGGTTTTAACCTCTATAAAAGCAACCGGCTCGGAATTATCTCCTCTGAAATACATAGGAATCTCACCCTCGATTGCAAGCATAAGCCAGCTTTCACTCTTACCCGGTAATATGGAAATTGCCTGTCCTAAACGTTCTTTTAATTGAGTTTCTTTCTCCTGCGAGATCTGTACATTGGTCTTGGTAGAAATAAACGGCATATATCTTCTCCTCTCTGAAGCTTTTATTTCTCTATATTATAATTTATATCTATTAAAAAAATCCACTTTTTTCGATCAGTTTTCTTTTGTATCTGCCTTTAACATCCTATAACCAATTCCAACATGCGTCTGTATATATGCAGTCGAATCATTTTCCAGTTTTTTTCTCAAAGTTGCCATGAAAACACGGAGAGATGCCAGATTACTGTCCCATGCGCTTCCCCAGATTTTTTGAGTTATATATTTATGGGTCAGTACTTTTCCGGTATTCTGTGCTAAAAGACATAAAAGCTTATATTCAATAGGAGTGAGCTTTAATTCTTCGTTATCCTTAAATGCACATCCGGCAGCATAATCTATCTTAAGTTTACCATTTGTATATACAGCGCTTTCACTTACGTCATTGTCTGATTTTAAGAGAGCTATTCTTCTCTGCATAACTCGTAATCTTGCCAGTAATTCTTCTACAGAAAATGGCTTTGTGAGATAGTCATCTGCTCCGCTGTCAAGCGCCTCTATCTTATCTTCATCCTCACTTCTTGCACTTATCACAATGATCGGCATATTAGACCATTCCCTTATCCTTCTGATAATTTCAACTCCATCTATATCAGGAAGCCCAAGATCAAGAAAAACCACATCCGGATTATAGCTTGAAGCCTGCAAAATTGCCTCTTCTCCATTTTTCGCAAGAAGATATTTATAATTATGAGTTTTCAAGGTCGTTGCTATTAAATTTCTGATCGGAGGATCATCTTCAACAACCAGAATCTGAAATTTATTCATTTATCTCTATGTCTCCTTTTTCAAGGTAAAATGTAAATATACAGCCTGAAGGCAGATTATCTGTAATTCCAATACTTCCTCCATGTGCTTCTACTACAGACTTACACAACGCAAGCCCAAGTCCCATGCTTCTCTTACCATCGGCAATCTTATTCTGACCGGTATAAAACATATCAAATGCAAGCTCCTTGGTTTTTTTATCCATACCCGGTCCATTATCTGCAATTTTTACAAAAATATTCTTCCCTTCATTACCAAAACTTATCGTGATGCTTGATCCTGTCTGTGTATACTTAATTGCATTGTTTACTATATTTATAATTACCTGGGCGATCAATTTTGCGTCCATATTGGCTATTACAATTTCCTTTGGACGGCAAACCTTAATTTCATGTTCTGACTTATTTCTGTCAATATGCTTCAATGCTTCATCCACGACATCATCAACTACTTCAACAGATTTATTCAGACGCATTTCACCATTTTCAATCCTTGTAACGGACAAAAGATTTTCCACTAATCGTATCAGCCACTCAGAATCATCATATATATCTGAAAACATCCTTTCCTTTGTCTCATCATCAAGCATTTTATAGTGGCTGCATAGATTACTGGCATTTCCGGAAATGGATGTCAAAGGAGTTCTAAGGTCATGTGATATGGTTCTAAGTAAATTTGCCCGCAATTTTTCATTTTGTGCTATAACTGCTGCTTCTTCCTTTGCTTTCTCATTATCAAGATTTTTAAGAGCTAAGGCACACTCTCCCAGAATCGACAATAGAATACTGTATTCAAAGGAGCTGAGGTTTTTTCTTTCAACATGTATCCCCATGATACCATAAACAGTATCATTGATGCGGATTGCCATATACAGACATTTTGCCTTAGGATATATCTTAGTTGTAGCTCCTGCCCTTTTTTTATTATCAAATACCCATTTGACAATCTCGCTTTCTGAGTTATCCATACAAAGACTATTATTACCATCAGCATCCTTTGCATAAATATAGCCTTTACCAAGCTTTTTATCTTCCACCGGATATATAATAACATCTTTATCCAGCAATAAAATTACCTGATTAGCCAAAACACGCAGAACATCATCGTATGTTCTGC
>JAIKZC010000535.1 GCA_024682575.1 Lachnospiraceae bacterium
GGTTTTGGGAAATGAAGTGAAAAAGGAAAAGAAAGAATATAAGGGAATATACATAGTTTCACATGATAAGGGCTATAAAGATATTATTAAGAAATATAAAATTAGATTTAAGCTAAGTGATAAAGAGATTGGACGAAGGAAAAAGATTTGAATACAGTTCTATACAAAAGTAAACGCCTGTAAATTTCATGATGTAGATGAAGGGAGATACCAATGGTAAAACACGTAATCTTATGGAAACTTAAGGAAGAGTATACTAAGGAACAGAAGGAAAGCATCAAGGCCGGGATCAAAGAGGGACTTGAGGGCTTAAAGGGCAGAATCCCGGGACTTATCTCCATAAAGGTAAATACAGAAGGGTATGACAGCTCAAATGCTGACCTCATGCTGGATTCAGAATTCGAGAGTATAGAGGCACTGAAGGGATATTCGGTACATCCCGAGCATGTGGCTGTTGCAGATAATAAGGTCAGACCCTATACAGCGGTCAGGACATGCTTTGACTATGAGGTGTGAATGGAAAATAATGTAAGTATCCATATTATTAGGAGAGAACAAATTGATTCAAGGTAATAAAGTATTAGTAGAATTGGATAAAGGTTTAAAAACTGCTTATATTGATTCATCTTCAAAATCTAATAAAGATTACAAACCACAGTTTATTAGTAACAATTGGCATGATGGAAAGAAAGTTCTTGCGTCTATTGAGCAGGAACTTATTAATTGTGACTGTTTTCAGATAAGTGTTGCATTTATTACTATGGGTGGAATAACTCCACTTTTGCAAACTCTGAAGGAATTAGAGAACAGAGGAATACCTGGACAGATTCTAACTACTAATTATCTTGATTTTAGTGAACCAAGGGCACTTTCAAAGCTTGCAGAATTAAAAAATATAACCATCAAAATGTTTGATGTTGAAAGTGCCGATATTGGATTTCACACAAAGGGATATATTTTTAAAAAGGATGAGATATATAGAATAATAATAGGTAGTTCTAATATTACAAGCATGGCACTTACAAGTAATCATGAATGGAATACAAGAATTATATCCACCGATCAAGGAGAAATTGCTAATGACATTCTTTCTGAATTTAGAAAGCTATGGAATTCAGAATATTCGCTGGGCTTTGATGACTTTTTCACAGATTACAAAACCAGATATGAAATTATAAAAAGGCAGCGTGAGATTGCAAGAATCGATGAAATCCCCTCTGTTGAAAAATTTAAGCTAAAGCCGAATTCAATGCAGGTGGGCTTTATTAGTAACCTCAAAAGGATAGTTAATTCAGGTGAGAAGAAAGCACTTTTAATATCTGCTACAGGAACAGGAAAAACATATGCATCAGCTTTTGCGATGCGAGAGCTCGGATATAAAAGAGTTTTGTTTCTAGTACATAGAGGACAACTTGCAAGACAAACGAAAAAATCATATGAAAAGGTTTTTGAAAAAAGGATTTCAATGGGGTTAGTTGGGGCAGGGTATAGCGAAGGAAAATGCGACTATGTTTTTGCAACTATTCAGACTTTAAATAGGGATGAACATTTAAAGAAATATAGACCCGATGAATTTGAATGCATAATTTTGGATGAAGCTCATCATTCATCTGCCAATACTTATCAGAAAGTAATGAATTATTTTAAACCAAGTCTTTGGCTTGGAATGACAGCAACACCTGATAAGAGAGACGATAATATTGAAGGGCGCAATATCTATGAAATTTTCAACTACCAGATTGCCTATGAAATTAGACTTCAGCAGGCAATGGAGGAAAATATGTTATGCCCATTTCATTATTTTGGGATTAATGATATTGCTCTCGAGCAAGAGCATAATATTGGTCAAAAAGATGTAAATAAGAGAGATTTCAACCTACTTACTGGCTCTGAGCGAATAAGGCATATTATTGAACAAGCGAATTATTACGGGTATAGCGGAAATAGGGTAAAAGGACTCATTTTCTGCAGTAGGCTGGACGAATCTAAAACGTTATCAGAAAAGTTTAATGTGATGACAAATCCATCTACAGGTAAGTTGTATAGAACGATAGCCTTAAACGGTGACTCATCTGAGGATGAAAGGCAGCTTGCATTCGAAAGACTTGCTATTGATGAAAATGATGAAAAAGTGATAAGTGGACAAATAGAACCTCTCGATTATATTTTTTCAGTTGAGATACTAAATGAAGGTGTTGATATAGTCGAAGTTAATCAGGTTATTATGTTGCGACCTACACAGTCCCCTATTGTATTTATACAACAGCTTGGAAGAGGACTAAGAAAAGCTGAAGGGAAGGAATATGTTGTAATTTTAGATTTTATTGGAAATTATGATAATAACTTTATGATTCCTATAGCTCTTTCAGGGGATAGGTCATATAACAAGGATAATATAAGAAGATACCTTATGGAGGGTGAGCGTGTAATACCTGGAGCTTCAACAGTTCACTTTGATGAGGTCAGTAGAAAAAAGATATTTGCATCTATAGACAACGCTAATTTTAGTGATGTGAAGCTTATTAAAGAAAACTATATTAATCTTAAAAATAAGCTTGGACATATACCGGCTCTTAGTGATTTTGATGATTATGGTGAGATGGATGTTATAAGAATTTTCGACAATAATAGCCTTGGATCTTACTATAAATTCTTAGTAAAATATGAGCCTGATTTTAAAATCAGACTTTCAGAAGACGAAGAAAAGATAATCGAATTTGTCTCTAAAAAGCTTGCTTCTGGAAAACGGATTCAGGAGCTCCAACTCTTTAAAAGAATTCTCGCATATTCTAAAGGCTTTTCAAATAGTGGATTATTGGAACAGCTTTCGAAGGTAATGCAGCAGAATTATGGTAAATCCATAAGTAAGGAACAGGAAAAGAATATAGTAAATGTAATGACAAATGAATTCCCGGCGGGATCAGGTAAAAAAACATATTCACAATGTGTTTTTATTGAAAAGAAATCAGATGACTATATAGTGACAAGTTCCTTTGAAAAAATGCTTAAGAATAAAGATTTTTTCACAATGCTTGAGGAGCTTATTGATTTTGGAATAAGCAGAAATAAACGTGATTATAGTAACACATATGATGGAACTGATTTTGTACTTTATCAAAAGTATACATATGAAGATGTTTGCAGACTCCTAAATTGGGAGAACAATGAAGTTCCGCTCAATATTGGCGGTTATAAATATGATAAAAAGACAAAGACATTTCCTGTATTTATCAACTATGAAAAAGAAGATGACATAAGTGATACTACTAAATATGAGGATCACTTTAAAAGTAATCAGAAGCTTATAGCGATCTCAAAGTCGGGGCGTAGCGTATTTTCAGAGGATGTTCAAAATTTCCTTAAAGCAAAAGAAAGAGGAATTAAAGTAGAACTCTTTGTAAGGAAGAATAAGGATGATAAAATTTCTAAGGAGTTCTATTATCTTGGACATATGACTGCGACAGGTGATTATAAAGAATTTGTTATGACAAATACTGAAAAAACTGCAGTTGAA
>JAIKZC010000536.1 GCA_024682575.1 Lachnospiraceae bacterium
GTCCCTGTATCTTACGGATAAAACCGTCGAATAAGAATTTGCATCCTCTGTAACCGCTTTTTCCGCCGGGTTCAGACACTCCACCGTCATTTCTCCATCATTAAACCTGTCTCCTTTCTTTATAAGTCTGAGCTCCGTCCCATTCTTCCGGGCAAGCTCTGCAAGCTTTGTATAAGCCTCATCCGGCTCCGCAATATCCGGCAGGACCAGCGTCTCTATCCTTAACCCCTCTCCGTTTTCCATCTCCAGCAATTCTATGAATCCATTAATATGATCCGCATCAGAATGTGTCATAAATGCCATGTTTATTTTTGAAACTCCCATTGATTTAAGAGCCGGAACCACCTTATATTTAGCTATTTCTTTTTCATCAGTACTTCCGCAGTCGATCATGTAAGTAATCCCCGACGGACTTCTGATGAAATTACAGTCTCCCTGACCTATATCCAGCATCATGTAACGAAAGCGCCTGTTCGGATTAAAAAAAATAATCCCCATCATCAGCAATATTCCAACAGCCATTAACCTTCTTTTTTTCTTCTTATCCTCAATCCTATCCTTAATAAAAAGAAACGAGAGCAGGATCATGTAATAAATAACTATCCTCCATATTGCAGGTCGTCCTGCCACCAGCACGCAACCATCAGCCCTTGCAAAGAAAGATGATGTTACTTTGTATATCATCAATATCAAATGACATATCCCTGCCGGCATAAAAACGAACGGCAGCCCTGTCCATGAACAAAACGCAAGCAAAATAGCCGCAATCATGAGAACCGTCATAAGAGGCACGATTATAAGATTTAATAAAACCGAAAATATAGGGATCTGATAAAAGAAATAAAGAACTATCGGAAATGTAAATACAGTGACCGAAAGACTCATGAATGCTGCCGAAAAGGCTTTTGGAACTTTTATATTTCCCATAAGCGCAATTCCTGTAACAGCTCCAAAGGACAGGAGAAAGCCTGCATCCATGCAAAGCATCGGCTGAAGCAAAAGTATTATTATCATAGAAAATGACATTGCCGAAAGCAGGTCATAACTTCTGCCTATTAATTCTGCCGTAATGCAGGTTCCAAGCATTATTGATGCTCTGACGACCGATGCCGATCCGCCTGTCATCTCCGCATAAGATAAAACAAAGAAGAAGCTCAGGAAAACCGCAGCGATCCTTTTTATCTTAAATCTCTGCAATAATCTGTAAAATCCTAAGCCTATTATTGATACATGTAACCCTGATATTGAAAGAATATGTGCTATTCCGGCTCTTTTGTAAATATCCTTTATATCACTGTCAAGGCTCGTTTTCTCACCTAAGAGCATTGCTTTTATGACTCCTGCATCCTCTTCTGAAAGGCAGGTGTCATAAAGGACCGCTGTTCTTTCCCGTATTTGCTTTAAGACTTCAGGAAAATATTTATAGTATTTTCCTTTTTCTTCAATCTTTGCATCCATTAATGCTATATCTATTCCATGTATTGCACGGTAAAAGGCCATATCAAACTGTCCGGGATTACGGGCACGTTCGAATGGATACATCTCTCCACTTATCCTTATAGCCTGACCCATACGCGGCAGGTCATTATCCGAAATGGAGATATCTGTATAACAAAGTGCTCCTCTTAAATATTCAGTTTTATTTTGGGATTTTTTATCGTCCGTGGGATTTGAAATTATACGGACTGTTTGAATTTGAACTACTAATGAATCGTTTTTATAATATCTGTCGGATACCCTGCCCTCAACTATGCAGGGATATCCGGCTCTGTCTCCTGCGTCATATATCTCAGGCGGATGCAGCAGGCATAATAAGCGCACCAGCCCGAAGACTATGACAGCCATCCATGCAAGTGGTCTTTTCAGAACTTTTTCACTTCCTTTCAACTATTTCTGTCGAACGTGAATATGGTCTGTCCAGATCTATCTTGTCTCTGAATACTCTTTCCGTCTCACCGTCTATGGATATCTGAACCTTTGAAACTCCCCTGACTTCGCAAAGAGAATTTACCAATGAGTAAAAAACAGCTTCTTCTGAAACATTAAGCGCCTGGTCTATTATTGAGGAATCAAGATCGCAGTAACATATGCCGTCTCTCACTGCTATGCTGTTCACTTTTGTATCCGGAACTATCGTTGCATAAACGCTGTTGTCATCCGGTCCTGCGATCAGATTATCCACCACCAGTTTTTCCATTGCTATATTGCTGGAATATACCAGACTTTTATCTGTCCTTATAAGCTTTGTTCCGCTGCTGTTCGCAAAATAAAGATGCAGTGTTGTTTTTGAGTATGAGCTTATTTCCTTGCCGGCATTTTCTATAAAAGTATGCTCAGACATTGAACCAACTTCTGTCCCGTCATTTAGTTTCAAAGGATGCCCATTAACCGATACTGTAAGATAATAAATATCATCCAGCTGGGTAAAAGTATTGACAAGGGACATCCTGAAAAGCACCTCTTCTGCCTTTCCAAGACTTTTGTAGGATTTATCAAAATTCAGATTGAGCGTGGAAGATTCATCCATCGAATAATCAAGTACAGCAGTCTGTGTACCAAGTATTCCCTTCAAGCCCTCGCTTTTTGGTCCTTTTTCAAGTCTTTTTAATAGTTTATCAACATCAAGATCTTCCTTTTCAAGCCCTGCTTCTTCTGACAATACCTGATCATACTCAGAATTTACAAAATAAACCTGAACCTTATCCTCGTCCTTTTTTTCCAAAGAGACCTTATCAGATTTTCCGCAAGCTGTAATTGAAGATCCAATCGCCAAGGAAAGAACTATTAAATTTATTTTTTTCCATATATTATTCATTCCACATATTTAACCGGGATCCTGACTAAAAATACAGTTCCCTCTCCTTCATTGCTTGTCGCTTTTATGGCACCTCTATGAAGCAGTATTACCGTTCTTGTAATAGCCAGTCCAAGTCCCGTTCCTCCGATTTCCCTTGAATGAGACTTATCTACTCTGTAAAATCTTTCAAAAATGTGCTCTATTGAATCCGCCGGAATACCTATTCCGCTGTCTGATACCTTTATTGTAAAGAACTGATAGTCGGCATCTGCCTCAACTCTGACCCATCCTCCGGGTTTATTATACTTAATGGCATTTTCAACAAGATTCATTATTGCAAGATTCATCTTTGTTTCATCTATCTCAGCATTGATCTGCTTATCATTATCTTCAAAGATCAGCTCGATATTATTTGTTTCGGCAAGGGGTGTGAGCATCTTAAGCATCTGAGTGAGCATATTATTAAGATTTACATTGCTTATATTCGGCTTTCCTGCCTTTTTATCCATTTTTACTAGTGACAGTAAGTCATTGATTATTTTATTCTCTCTGTCAACTTCGTCCGCAATGTCATCCATAAATTCCTTATAAGTCTCAACAGGTACGTCATCTCCCATTCTTATGGAATCTGCCAGCACTTTCATGGATGCAAGCGGTGTCTTTAATTCATGCGAAACATTTGAAACAAATTCCTGTCTGGAATCATCAAGTGTTTTCATCCTGCTCAGGAGCTTATTAAAGGCATCCATGATCGATTCTGTTTCGGTATAATCCGGAATTTTCTCATCAGTAACTCCAAATCCCGAATCTACTGATTCAATTACTTTTGTGATCTTATCAAA
>JAIKZC010000537.1 GCA_024682575.1 Lachnospiraceae bacterium
ATCCTTGAGCTTTTATATCATATGAGCAAGAGGGGGATGGTAAGACGAAAAGAAGTTGATAATATAAATGTCCAGAAGGACATTGAAAGGATGAAGGGGGTAATCTCTTTTATTAAAAATCATTTTCGGGAGAGAATACCACAGTCACTTGTAGCAGAAAAATTTTATTTCAGTGTCTCATACTTTTCCAGATATTTTAAGAAAATGATGGGTATTTCATATTCGGATTTCCTTATGGAATATCGTCTCTATAAGGCAGAGGCTGAACTTCAGAAGAGCAAAAAAATGATAAGAGATATTGCCTTAGATAACGGATTTTCCGATGAGAGACGCTTTATTCTTGCATTTAGAAAAAAGTACAAGTTAACTCCCTTACAATACAGAAAAAAACAACTGGTCAAGAAACGGTAATTTTTAAGCCAAGAAATGGAAAGTATTTTTTCTCATTTTTCCTTAAAATAAATTAAGCGGATGAAAAATAAATTCCCGCTGAGGTTTAAGAGGAGGAAAAATAATGAGGAAAAAGTCTATTAAATCACTGGCTGTTGCTGCTGCAGTGATGCTTGCAGCAGTTTCAATGACTGGCTGTGGTTCTACAGAAAACAATGGAACAGCTGCAGCTTCTACGGAATCAGCTTCAACAGCAGTTTCTTCAGAAGCAACAGAGGCAGAAACAGAATTATCAACAGAAGCAGCAGAGACTGAGGAGGCAACTATGGACGCAGAGGCAACTGCTGAGGCAGAAGAAGCAAAGGCTGCGGCAAAAACTGCAGCAGAGAATGCAGACATTCAGGCTGTATCCGGAAATATAATTGTCAGTGGGTATGAATGGGGTCCCGGAGTAGACAAGGTTGTCTTTGAACTTCCGGAAGAAGCAGAGGCTGCTGATATTGCAAATGCAGTAATAAATACAAATAATTCGGCAAGAGAAGTGACAGAGGCTTATCTTTCTGATGAAGAAGGAAATAAGACAGATTCTGCATCAAAATACGTTACGGCAGTGCTTGCAACAAGCTATGAAAATTCAGGAAGTCCTTTTGTATATGACTTTCAGGTTACCATGATGAATGACTGGGCTCCAGAATACCAGGTGGCAGGCGTTATTACTGCTACTGTTGGCGGAGAAGAAAAGACAGTCGGTATTGATCAGGATCTTATCAATTCAAGGATATCACCTGATGCAGCATTATTTACATACAGAGACTCCTTCAGCGGAAAATATAAGAATCCGATGACAGGAGAGGAAGAAGATATAACTCTTAACAGAGCTGCATATGAGCCGGATGCTCTTGTAGATGACGGTGCTAAAAATCCTTTACTCATATGGCTTCATGGTCAGGGAGAGGGCGGCACGGATGTAGAGATCGATCTTCTTGGAAATGAAGTTACAGCTCTTGCAAAAGATGATATTCAGAAGCAGTTCAGCACAGAAGGCGGTGCAGAAGGTGCGTATGTACTTACTGTTCAGACTCCTACATACTGGATGGATGGCGGAGACGGCACCAATTCAGCAGGTGATCTTATCTCAAGATATACAGAAGTACTTATGGATACGATCGATGATTATGTAAAGAATCATCCTGATGTTGATGCAAAAAGAATTTATCTTTCCGGCTGTTCAAACGGAGGATATATGACAGTAAATATGGCAATCCAGTATCCGGAATACTGGGCAGCTATCGTACCTAACTGTGAAGCTTATGCCTTTAATGTCTATGAACGTGATGATGAGGGCAATTATGTCACTGAGTCAACAGGAAATGCCATGGGTGGAAATGTTGTGAATATTCCTACAGATGAGCTTTGGGTGACTGATGATAAGATTGAAAAACTTGCAAAGATTCCTTCATGGTTCCTTGCATCAGCAGATGACAGTATAGTTAATCCGCTTCAGTACGAGCTTCCGACCTATCAGGCTATGCTTAAGGCAGGAGCTGAAAATGCATGGTTTTCTTATTTTGAAAACATTCAGGGAACAGATTCTCCTGAGTCTACATATATGGGACACTGGGTATGGACTAAATACTTTAATAATGAAGTTACTAAGGTTCAGGACAGAGATGCCATAAAAGATTCTGAGGACGAGAACTTCGGATTCGCTGCATCAAACGATGGCGGCGGAGCTGCTCAGGCATCAGATGCTAACGGAAATTATAATACTGTTTTTGAATGGCTTAATGCTCAAACTAAATAAAAGATAATTTTTAGGGCAGCAGATCCTCATAATTTTTGAGGATCTGCTGTTTTTTTGTTAATATGATAAAACAATTATTAAATTATTATGAAAAAGCGCAAATTAAAGAACATGACACACAATTGTAAAGGAAGTATAATATAAAAGGAAAATAAATGCCTTTCTATACAAACTGTCTAAAAATACTTATGCGTGGGGTGAACAATTATGAAGCGGAACAAAAAACTAGTGGGACAGATAATAAGTATAACTTTGATCGGAACGTTAGCATTGGCTATCATATTAACGGTGTACGGGGTTAATTCTATCAAAAATGCCTATTTAAATTCTTTTACGGAGGGACTTAGAGCGGCTGCGATCCAGTTAAGAGATGAGGTAACGCATGAGTGGGATGGTGAATGGACTATTGATGAGGATGGAGTTTTAAGAAAAGGCGGACAGGATATTCATGATGAATACGAAGGCCAGTTTGACGATATTTCCGATCATACCGGTATAGAATATACACTTTTTAAGGGGGATACCAGATATATAACAACAATGCTGGATTCCTCAGGCGCCAGAATGGAAGGAACCAAGGCCGGTGATAACGTAATTCAGACTGTATTAAATAAAGGTGAAGAATATCTGGCATCTAATTTTGACATTGGAGGAAGTAAGTGGTATGCATATTATTGCCCGCTTACGAATGACGATGGATCTGTAATAGGAATGATATTTGCAGGAAGACCCGCCGCTGATGTTACCACCAAAATTTATAGAATAGCTGCATTTATGATCATTATTGCAGTTATCATAGTTTTGATAATTGTATTTATGGGAGTCTATCTCCTTAAAGTTTCAACAGTAGCGATAAATGATATTGTAGAGGGGCTCAGTAAACTGTCAGATGGTGATCTGAATGTTGAGTTTAAGAAATCAACGCTGGGACGGACTGATGAGCTTGGAACGATCGCTGAAAATGCGGATAATCTGAGGGAAAAATTAAAGCATGTTATTTCCTCAACGTTGGATCTTTCAGATAAAGTTACAGATTCAGGAAATTCTCTATCAAATTCTGCTGATACAGCTTCCGAGGCATCAGATCATGTTACGGAGGCAGTGAGCGGCATCAGTGAGGGTGCGATCCATCAGGCTGAAATAGTAGAGAGCTCAGTTCAGAATACCAATGAGATGGGC